>NZ_JBLZFZ010000105.1:0-10366 GCF_050753385.1 Pantanalinema rosaneae CENA516 | reverse complement strand
AGATGTGTATAAGAGACAGCCTCCCTCCACCTCCTCAGCCGCTCCCGCTCCGTTCCGCCCCCCCAACGCTACACCTGCCCGATCGCTCTGGAACCCCTGGCGACAGCGATGGTGCGTGATTTACCGAGTTATATCAATCGGCTCCAACGTCGAATTCCCCGCCGCACCCAGCGACCAGACGAAAATTTGTATACGATCGCCGCCAGTCTCCCCGAGCTAGACGCGCTCCCGATCGGCAGTGCCGAATATGCCAGTCCTGAGGATGCTCAGCTTCAGCAGGTCTTTTTCACCACATTGGAACGCCAGTACACCGAACAAGGTGTCCGAGAATGGCAGAGTTATCACTGGTTATTCCTATCCCCAGCGAAAGCCGGTTGGCAACTAGCGCTTCTGTTCTCCCGTCAAGGCGACTATCCCCGTAGCACACAACCCTTAACCCCACCCCAAAATGCCAGCCAGAGCGTGACCGCATTAGCCATTCGTACCTGGTTGAGGGATTGTCAGGCAGGGGCAATCAAACCACTCCAGGGGCAGATCACAATCCCTTAAGCCCATGCGATGATGGGATACAGTCCTTGTTAAAACGGCACACTCTATCAAGAGAACTTCCTATCTACTCCTGCTAGCAACTGAATCAAACGACGACTTAATCAAGTGACTTGCATCAAGAAAGTTCCAGGTTATGAAATACTAATTAGACTTAGCTCTGTTTAACCAGAGAGCACTAGGTGCTAGTATTTGCACTCCTGCTTGCCCGGAGATTCAGTAGAAGCCAACCTGTGATTTACAAATCAACTTTAATAAGAATATTTCTTTACAATCAGCTATTTCACTGAAACTACCTTACTGGCTATAAATGTTAGCTGGTTGGTTGAGCGATTTTACGGTCGTAATATTCATAGCAGTTGTTTAAATTGAGTTTGCAAGGCATCAGGGTGATTAAGTTGTGTGTGTTTCGTCAAACTTTAGTGAAAAGCTGGATTTTACTACTCAAAAATCGCTCCATAAACGGTGTTGTCACCACACATCATTGTTGCTATGCCTCCCTTCCCCATGCTGTAACTTCGGGTTATCCTAACTAGTTATCCAGTGAGTCGCTCAAATGCCTTCCCTTTCTAATGCTGGGTTGAAAACTTCTTTACCTGCTACAGACTCAGCTATGTCTTATGCCGATGATATCGTAGGTGCAGCAATTTTTGATCTGAATGGGCTGCCGAAGGAATACTTTACGACTGCGGATAGCAGCAACATGAGTTGGGTACAAACCATCTTTCAAGCCTTAGGATTGCGATCGCTACTGATGTCGTCTCTCCAGCTAGAAGGGTTCCGTCACGCCACCATTTATGGGACAGAATATTGCGCTGTGGTTGTGAAGCAACGGGCTTATTACACCGCCCTACTCCTGAAGCATCGCGATGATGCTATTCCCGATGCCATGATTCAGTGGGTGCAAACCTTTCAACTGAGCGAACTACGTGCCAACCCCCGCTTCAAAGTGGCTTAATCATTCGCTGGAGTACCAGTACGCTTAAACCGCTCTTTGGCGGTCTGAAACGCTTCTCGCATTACCTGTTGAATCCGCTCAGGATCTGGCTTCTTGCCCCCCATCAAATCCCCAAAATAGACACAGGCTCCTTCTCCCAACGCCCAGGTGTAGGCAGCCGCCCAGGAAGCTGCTATTACACTGCCAAACCCCGGAATAAATTTGATTAACTCTCGCCCGATCGCCTGCGCTAAAAACCCACCCGCGATCGCACTCACCAGACCGCCAGCCTGGGATGGGGTTAAGGTCTGACCATAGAGTTTGCCTAATGCTCCAACCATTGTCACCTGTAGGGCTGTTAGCACCGGCATGGTCGCAAACGGTAAGGGAACCGCCGCTAAAGTGGCAGCAATGACGGCAAAGGGCAGAATATACCGCCGTCCCGCATCCCGATACAGATTGCCTAATTGACTGCCCACACCATCGTCTAGCAGTTGATGAATGGCTTGGGCTTCAGCTTCAGGCAATAGCTCGGCTAAGGTGTCTCGTAGAGCTTCTAAACCATAAAACACGGGCGAAAAGCCATCTTCCTCTAAGGTGAAGTCAATCAACACGGAGCGATCGTACAACCCCGCAAAGCCCCGTTGCAGTTCGGCAAAGGCGCGGCTCAGATCAGGATATTCGGGTGGATAACTGGGATGATCCACAACATCAGCCGGATACAGTTCGTGTAAACAGGTGACAACCAATAGACAGGGTACGTGCGGATATTTCTGCCGGAGTTGTTGGGCGATTTGCCGTAAAGTATCCGTAGCGAAATCATTAATCTTGACGGTCAGCAACACCACGCTGGCACGATCGCCCGTTTTTAGCTCTTGCAATAATTCTTGAATCAGGACTTGCGTATCCTGCCGTCCATCGCCTAACCCAACGGTATCGGTAAACAGCAGCAGGGGTAAATCCGCCGTTGGATACGCGTAACGCTGGGTATATTGCGTATGGGGTCGAAATCCCTGTCCGACGATTTCCGCCGCCACCCCAGTTACTCCCCGAATAATTGAACTTTTGCCAGCCTGGGGCTTGCCAACTAAGAGGGCTTCGGTGGTAGGCAAGTTGGCGCGAACGGTTTCCAGAATTTCGGCAACTTGATCTTCGCTGACACTAAACCACTGCACCAGGGATTGGGCAGCCTGATCGATCGGCAATAGTTTACGAACTTGAGCACCCGCCCCACTGAAGAACCCAAACACTCGATCGGGGAACGAGGGATTTGAGAGCGGTGGAGACGACGAAGCCTCCGTTGGCTCCGAATCTACTTCAGGGCGCTGAGGGAGATAATTTTCGTCCCGTTGTTCCGTCATGGACAACCCATTACAGCCTGCTAGCTATCGTCCCGCGATTCGTTGTTGGAACCAGGGGCACTGGAACCGGGAGACGACTCATACAGTGCATCCAACTGTTCTCGCGCATCGTCTACCGTCATCGATCGCATTACCAGCAAAGGCTCATTAATCACATTACCACTATTATCTAAAAATTCGGGGTGGGGTACGGCAGGTTGACCGCCAGAGAACGATCGTGACCCATTGGTTCTATTTTTAGCCGAGGAAAAAGAACGCTGAGATTCCATCCCCAAGGTCATGAGATTGCGAATTAAATTGGCAACCGCCAAAAACGCAAGGATGGTAAACGCAAGAATATAGAGCAGGTGCAGTATCATAGCGCTTCCTCGAAAATCCAGATCGCTGAATTCTGGTGATCAAACAGCCTAATTTATTCGCTTTATCAAAAGTTTGGCTTAACCAACTAACTCAATTCTAAGAGCTTTAACCACCGATGAGAATCCTCCCAAGGTGGTTCCAGAACCGTCTAGAGTTAGCCTGATCTGCTTGATCCAGGCTCAGGCAAGAATTAAATTACTGTATCGCCTGTATCTTGTTATCTTAACTTCTTTCGGGTTTCTTAATCTTTGGTGATATAAGTTTACAAATTAGCGGTGCAGGGAAGGTAATTCTCTCCCGGTCGATCGCGATCGGCTACCGAGTCAGTCAGTCCAAACGGTTAAGATAGAGCCTATAGCCTGATCATGCTGCTATTTTCACCTCATTTATTTGTATTAACGATCCATGTCTGAAGCCAATCAGCCTGAAAAAATCCATTTGCCTAAGACGAGCGAATCCGAGAGTTTGAAAAAGATTCGTCACACCACATCCCATGTCATGGCAATGGCAGTGCAAAAGCTGTTTCCCAAGGCACAGGTGACGATCGGCCCCTGGATTGAAAATGGCTTCTATTACGATTTTGATAGCCCAGAACCGTTTGCCGAGAAGGATCTGAAGGCAATTAAGAAGGAGATGATCAAAATCATCAACCGCAAATTGCCCGTGACACGGGAAGAGGTCAGCCGGGAGGAAGCCGAACGTCGGATTCAAGCGATTAATGAACCCTATAAGCTGGAAATTCTGGCGGATTTGCAAGAACCAATTACGATTTATCACCTGGGCGAGCAATGGTGGGATTTGTGTGCCGGCCCTCACGTAGAGAATACGGCTGAATTGAATGCCAGTGCGTTTGATTTAGAGAGTGTCGCGGGAGCTTACTGGCGCGGGGATGAAACCAAAGCCCAGTTGCAGCGAATTTACGGCACCGCCTGGGAAACGCCAGAACAACTGGCTGAATATAAACGCCGCAAGGAAGAAGCCCTCAAGCGCGACCACCGCAAGCTGGGGAAGGAACTTGGTTTGTTCATTTTTGCCGATCCGGTAGGTCCCGGTCTGCCACTCTGGACTCCTAAAGGCACCACGCTGCGATCGCTGCTAGAGGATTTTCTCAAACAGGAACAACTCAAACGCGGCTACTTACCCGTCGTCACCCCCCATATTGGACGCGTCGATCTGTTCAAAATCTCCGGGCACTGGCAGAACTATAAAGAAGATATGTTCCCGATGATGGCGGAGGATGATGCGGCGCGACTGGCAGAACAGGGGTTTGCCTTAAAGCCGATGAACTGCCCGTTCCACATTCAGATCTATAAGAGTGAGTTGCGCTCTTACCGGGAACTGCCGATGCGTTTAGCCGAATTTGGCACCGTGTATCGCTACGAGCAGTCGGGGGAACTGGGGGGCTTAACGCGGGTGCGTGGCTTCACGGTTGATGACTCGCACTTGTTCGTCACCCCCGATCAACTGGAACAGGAGTTCCTCAATGTCGTGGACTTAATCCTGGCGGTCTTCAATGCCTTGCAACTGAAGAACTTCCGCGCCCGCCTCAGTTTCCGGGATCCGAAGTTAGATAAATATATCGGTTCCGATGAAGCCTGGGAAAAGGCTGAAGCTGCCATTCGCCAAGCCGCCGATACCCTCGGTCTACCCTCCTTTGAAGGGATTGGAGAAGCCGCCTTCTACGGCCCGAAGCTGGACTTCATTTTCCAGGATGTTCTCGATCGCGAGTGGCAACTGGGAACGGTGCAGGTAGACTACAACCTACCAGAGCGGTTTGACCTGGAATATGTAGCCGAGGATGGCACTCGCAAGCGTCCAGTCATGATTCATCGCGCTCCCTTTGGTTCCTTAGAGCGCTTGATCGGAATTCTGATTGAGGAATATGCCGGGGATTTCCCCCTCTGGTTAGCGCCTACGCAGGTACGGCTATTGCCAGTGGGTGAGGAATTCCTTCCCTACGCCAATGATGTGGTCAGCAAACTGCGGGTAATGGGAATCCGGGCAGAAGTCGATACCAGCGGCGAGCGCTTAAGCAAACTGATTCGCAATGCCGAGAAGGATAAGATTCCGGTGATGGCTGTGGTAGGAGCCAAGGAAATAGAAGGTAATGCCCTCAGCATCCGGACACGGGCAGAGGGTGAACTGGGATCTATTCCAGTGGCAACCGTCCTCGATCGCCTGAAAGCCGCCAACGAAAATCACGGTAATTTCTAGCCAGATCCACGAAATCGTGTAGGGTGTGTTAGCGACAGAGGAATACACCCTGCCACTCTTTAAGGAACAGACTGATGGAATTAGAAAATAAGCTGAAAGAAGTTAATACGAAGGCGTTAGAACAGGCGATCGCAAAGGTCGTGACGGATGCAACAGGTTGGGACTATGCCTGCACGATTCGGACGATCGAGTATGTCAATACCGGAACCGCCGAAGTGAAACTGACCCTGGAAACCACGGATTGGTTAATGCCCAAAAATGATTAATTAGTCTGAGAGCGGGTTGAGCCAATGAATTGACCTTGTTCGAGGAGTTTTCAGCCAAACCCGCCCCGACTGAATCGGCGATCTGTTTAATTGCTTCTTTACAAACCAGAAGAACGGGATTCCAGACGTTTGGCAACCCAACTACTAATGCCACTGATAATGGCTCCTGCCATCAGAATACCGATCGCAGGTTGCATCACCGGAGTCCAGAGAGAGTACCAGATATCCAGACCGAGTGGCACTCCCGCCGACCGCCCCACCACCGCGATCGCAAACCACACAAAGCTTAATAGCACAAAAAATAAATTTGCCATTAGCGCCAGATTTAACCACTGGAAGAACTGCTCTTTCATCGGTTGCTATTAAATAAAGTTATACAGGTCGTTCTTTAGCCTATCAAAAAAGCTCGATCGATTTAGAAGCATAAAAAAAGATGGCTACCCCCGACGAGCAGCCATCTGGCAACCCTATTCCCATGTTCCTTCAGCAAGTCATCGACCTCTAAACTTCTAATGATTGCTCAGTAGCCGTTTCCAAATTATCGGGATCGACGTAATAGCAAACAACCTCATTCATGCAAATCAATGCCCAACCAGAGCGATCGATATCAACTAAGCGATAGGGAATTTCTTGAATGAAATACCCGTGGTGATTACGAGTTCCTGGCTTAATTTCAATGTAGTCAACCACCATAGGAACACACTCCTTGCCGCCTGCAACGGTGAGTTTCGAGACGTGTACCAAACCTAAACCCAGAAAGACGAAGCGCTTTCCTCATCCACTTGATTATTCAACCTTATCATTTGATTCTTAAATAGGCTGTTAATTTATTTAAGGATTGTTGCTAAAACTCAATAATATAAGGCAATAACTCTATGCTTCTCCAGCCGTGAGTTGGTAATTCTTTAGGTCTTTTTTGGGATCGCCGACAAGATACTCAATGGATTGGAGAATAATTAACATTTGTTCAAGAAATTCTCAGGTTTATTCCTATTTCGATCGCTGTGATCAATCGATAGACGCAGGTTCGCGTGTTGCAGGAGATTCGGTCAAACACTTGTAGAACTGCTATAGTCGCGCTATTTATCAGGCTGGAATCACCACCGCTAACGTGGCTCCTAGATGAACAGACATGTTGGAATTACAACTTTTGAGCCTTTTGGTCGGTAGTCTGGGCATTCAGGCCGTCATGGTCAGTCGTTGGCTATGGCAGCAACAGCAGCTTGAGGCACAGCAACAGGAGGAGGAAGAAACGTTGACCCCCTATGAGTCCCAGGACAACCAAGCATTAGAGGCTCATTCCAATCGTTTGCCTCCACCGCAACCACCGAGAAATCCCCGATTAGCCGGATGGGAGTTTAAAATTGTCCGTGCCCATCGGGATGTCTTTCGTGATCCCACTGTGTTTAAACAGTTATGTGATGAAGAATCGCAATCAGGGTGGATTTTACTGGAGAAGTTAGACGATCGCCGGGTACGGTTCAAACGACCGATCGCACTGCGGGATCTGGTGAATTCTGAGCTATTACCGATCGATCCCTATCGGAGCCACTATGGTTCAACCTCGAACTGGGGAACACTGATATGGGCGATCGCATTGCTCACCGCGATCATTTTGCCTGCCTATCTTGGGTATGCTCTGGTTTCGCTCACGTTATCGCGTATTCAATCTGGTCCCGCTGCATCTACTCAACCGAGCACTGCTCCGACCCCGTCTCCCGATCGTCCGGCATCACCAACTCCGTCTAACTTACCGGAAACCTCTGGTGTACCAGAGTAATAGAGTAAATAGCTCGTAATGATCTGGCTCTAGAAACACTGGCAATGTCTCAAGGGAATTCTTACCCCTACTCCCCTAGTTGTGCGGCTACACTCAAATGCCCCACTCCCCTCTGCCCGTTCTGAAGCCTATCAGATAGGATGGAACGAAGCCCCTGGATTTTTTGGGTCAAGTGCTGTAACTGTGCTTGGGGGCTGGGTTGAATCTCTTGGTAGCCGTCTACTCTTGCCGTATCGTTCACGACAACCATATCCGTATTCGCCTATATCAGGTTCTCATAGCTCACATGACGGATTTCCGAATCAAATATGCAGGAGTGTTAAGGAACAGCCGCCGAGTTGTGGGATCTATCCTGACTCATCCCGTTCTCGTCACCAGTGTATTAGTCGCAGGCTCGGTTCTAGGAATTCGCAATTTAGGGGGACTACAACCCCTGGAACTGTTAGCGTTTGACCAAATGGTGCGGCTACGATCGGAAGCGGCGGCGGATCCTCGCTTATTAGTGGTCGCCATTACCGAGGAAGACATTCGCACCCAAAACCAATGGCCGATGTCGGATGCTGTTTTTGCTCGCTTGCTGGCAAACCTCCAACGGTATCAACCTCGGGTGATTGGGTTGGATATTTACCGGGATGTGCCCACTCAACCCGGACGATCGGAGCTGTTGGCACAACTGCAAGCCGATAACGTCATTACCATCAAAAGCCTGGGAGATGCAGAGGACAGCAAAGTGCCACCGCCTCCGGGTATTCCGCCGGAACGGGTCGGATTCAGTGATATTGTGCTTGATCCAGATACCGTGGTACGCCGAAATCTGCTGTATGCCTCTAAAGGGACAGAGAAACTCTATTCATTCTCCCTGCGCTTGAGTTTACGCTACCTGAGCAACGAGAAGTTAGCCTTCCAAGCCACCCCAGACTACTTAAAGATTGGCGACACCGTATTTCCACCCTTAGATCGCGATTCGGGAGGCTACCAATCGATCGATGATGGGGGCTATCAGGTCTTACTGAATTATCACTCTGCAAGCGACATCGCCCGCCAGGTGACGTTGACTCAAGTATTAACCGATCGCGTTGATCCAGCCTGGATCAAAGACAAGATCATCGTAGTGGGAACCACCGCTCCCAGTGTCAAAGATTTATTTCTCACCCCCTATAATCTCTCAGCTAACCAAAGCCCGAAGATGCCGGGCGTACTCGTACATACCCAAATGGTCAGCCAGATCCTCAGTACGGTGCTGGATGGCAGACCCTTATTTTGGTTTTGGGCACAAGCGGGTGAAATGCTGTGGATTGTGGCATGGTCAGTGGCGGGGGGCGTATTAGCCTGGTGGTTTCGGCATCCATTGGCACTAGGCGTAGCCATGATCGCCAGTGTTGGCGGACTATTTGGGATTTGTTTAGGTATATTTTCAGCCGCCGGATGGATTCCCTTAGTCCCCGCCGCGATCGCGTTAGTGGCTTCCAGCATTGGCGTTATTGTCTGGAAACTGTTGCATGATGCCCTGCATGACAGCCTGACCGGATTACCCAACCGTACCTTATTTATTCAACACCTTCAGTGGGCGATCGCCAGCGATCGTCACCTCCTGGGCTGGTTCAATTATCGCGAACCACCGTCCACCGCCGTCCTCTTGTTGGGGTTGGACAGCTTTAAAACGATCAATGATAGTTTCGGACATCGCCTGGGGGATCAACTCATTGCTACCTTTGCCCACCGCTTGCGCCATTGTCTGCGATCGCAAACCCAGTTGGCTCGGGTGGGGGGCGACGAGTTTGCCGTGTTGTTGCGGGATATTCGCGATGCCGAAGAGGTGATGCATCTAGCAGATCAAATTCAGCGTCAGGTGACTAAACCTTTCTCCCTCAATGGGCAAGAAGTGTTTGCCACAGCCAGTATTGGCATGGTGCTGGACTGTGCTGATTCGCAAGCTCACCCTGAGGATATTCTGCGCGATGCTCACACGGCAATGCAGCAGGCTAAGGCTTCGGGAAAAGCTCGCTACCAGTTGTTTGTAGCTGGAATGCGCGATCAAGTGATGACCCGATTGCAACTGGAAACGGATTTGCGCCGCGCGATCGAACGCCAGGAGTTTCGCCTGCATTATCAACCGTTTATTTCGTTGGAAACTGGAAAAATTGCCGGATTTGAAGCGCTGGCTCGGTGGCAGCATCCCCAACGCGGCTTTGTCCATCCTGCCGAATTCATTCCCGTTGCGGAAGAAACGGATTTGATTATCCCGATGGGGCGGTGGATTATTCACGAAGCCTGCCAACAGCTAAAGACCTGGCAGCAACAATTCCCCATGGAGCCGCCCCTCCTCGTCAGTGTCAATCTATCGGGTAAACAATTTCCCCAACCGGATCTGGTCGAACAAATCGAGCAAACATTACACGATACAGGTTTGGATGGTCGCTGTCTCAAGTTGGAAATTACTGAAAGTATTGCGATGACCGATGTGGAAGCCACGATCGCCCTGTTACTGCGGCTGAAGGAATTGAATCTGCAACTGAGTATTGATGATTTTGGTACAGGGTACTCCTCCTTAAGTTATTTGCATCGGTTCCCCACCGATACGATTAAGGTCGATCGCTCCTTTGTCAGCCGGATGGGCGATGAAAGCGAAGATGCTCACATCGTGCAAACGATCGTCATGCTGGGACATAACCTGGGCATGGACATTGTGGCAGAAGGTGTAGAAACGGCTGAACAGCTTGCCCGCCTCCGCGCCCTCAAATGTGAATATGCCCAGGGGTACTTTTTTGCCAAACCCCTATCCTGCGATGCGATCGCCACCCTACTCAAATCCGATCCCCATTGGTAACCCACATTCGCTCCTCTCACCTCCCCATCTCCCTATCGTCCCCACCTCCCCACCTGCTGTCTCTTATACACATCT
>NZ_JBLZFZ010000104.1:0-10697 GCF_050753385.1 Pantanalinema rosaneae CENA516 | reverse complement strand
AGATGTGTATAAGAGACAGCTCCCATACCTCCCCATGCCCCCTTCCCTCTGGTCTTACGTCACCCCCGGTATTCCTGACGACCTGTTTGAACGGTTGCCGGGAATTCCCATGAGTCAGCGAGAGGTACGGTTGTTGATGCTGTCTTCGCTGCGGCTATGCGGTGATTCGGTATTTTGGGATATTGGGGCGGGGACGGGAACGATGTCGGTTGAAGCGGCGTTGTTGGCTCCCCAGGGGCAAATTTTGGCAGTGGAGCGGGATGGCGATGTCGCGAATTTAATTCGACAAAATTGCGATCGCTTTGGGGTGAAGAATGTCACGGTGATTGAGGGCAGTGCCCCGGACTGTTTAGTCACGTTACCGCAGCCCGATCGCGTCCTGATTGGTGGTGGCAAGTCGATTAAAGCGATTATGAGTGAAGTGTGGCGACGCTTACAGCCAGAAGGACGGGTAGTGGCAATCGCGGCAAATCTAGAAAATCTGTATCAAGTCTCGGAAAGTTTTGCAGAATTGCAAGTCCGGAATGTAGAGGTGATCCAGGCATCGATTAATCGGCTGGAGAAACGTGGCATTAATCAACGCTTTGCCGCGATCGATCCAATTTTTATTCTGAGTGGCGATAAGTTGGATTAACAATTTTGACATTCCTAAGTCATTCTTAAGATTAGAAAACCGTAGTGAACATCACAATTTGCCCTTCTTCAGGCTTCCTATGATGGCTCTCACAATTGAGCCGATGTTCACACAAAATCATGCCGAAAACGCTGTTTAAAGTCGATTTGACCAAGCCGATGCATGAGCAAGAGCTGCCGGGTCATAACCGTTGGCATCCCGATATTCCAGCCGTAGTTTCCGTCAATCCCGGTGATGTGTTTCGGATTGAATGTAAGGATTGGACAGATGGACAAATTAAAAATAATGATAGTCCTGATGACATTCGCGATGTTGACTTAACGGTAGTGCATGTTCTCAGTGGTCCGATTTGGGTCAATGGGGCACAACCAGGGGATATTTTAGTCGTTGATCTACTGGATATTGGCGCTTTACAAGGGGATGAATGGGGCTTTACTGGCATTTTTGCCAAAGAGAATGGGGGTGGTTTCTTAACCGATCATTTTCCAACTGCGGCTAAAGCGATTTGGGATTTTCAAGGCATTTATACAACGACTCGCCACATTCCCGGAGTACGATTTGCTGGATTAACGCATCCAGGTTTAATTGGGTGTGCCCCCTCCCATGAGTTGCTGGCAACCTGGAACAAACGCGAAGCTGAACTGGTTGCTTCTATGCCCGATCTGCGGACGTATGGGGCGGGGGTAACTGGGGATACTCCCGTACTGGCGGCACTGCCCAATCCAAAGAATGCGATTCTGGGGACATTACCGCCTGCCGAGTACGATCGCGTCGCTGCCGAAGCTGCCCGGACAGTCCCACCTCGGGAACATGGGGGAAACTGTGACATCAAGAATTTATCGCGGGGCACCCGGATTTACTTCCCGGTGTATGTGGAAGGTGCCAAGTTATCGATGGGCGACATTCACTTTTCTCAGGGCGATGGCGAAATTTCGTTCTGTGGCGCGATCGAGATGTCTGGCTATATCGATCTACATGTGGACATCATCAAAGGGGGCATGGAGAAATATAGTATGGTCAATCCGATCTTTAAGCCGGGACCCGTCGAACCCCGCTACTCGGAATACCTGGTATTTGAAGGGATTTCAGTCGATGAACATACGGGCAAACAGTATTTTATGGATGCCCATATTGCCTATCGACGCGCCTGTTTGAATGCGATCGAGTATCTGAAAAAGTTCGGCTTTACCGGGGAACAAGCTTACTTATTACTCAGTTGCGCTCCGGTGGAAGGTCGCTTAAGTGGCATTGTTGATATTCCCAATGCTTGCTGTACGATCGCTATCCCAACGGAAATTTTCGATCGCAACATTTTGCCCGTTTAGGACACTACAACGATGCCGTTATACGAATTTCGCTGTCAGACCTGTGGCGTGTTTGACCAATGGCGCACAATGGCAGAATGCCACCAACCCGCTACCTGCCCCACCTGTAACCAGGAAGCTAAACGGATTATTTCACCCCCTGCCGTTCAACTATCGGGATCGTTCCGACTACGGCAGGAAAAATCGGAACCAGAATTGGTGCAGCGGCACGTTCCGGAACCCAAGCCATCTCAACCGCGCTCTCATACCGGCGGTCGCCCCTGGATGTTGGGTCATTAGGTAGGACGGCGGAATCGCTGGTAAAAGCTGATTAACCAGACGATCGTGTAAAGCAAATATATGCCTAGCGCTGTCCAGATCGGGATCATCGGTAGTTGGGGCGGTGGATTCAGATTGGCACTGATCACCAGTTGAAATACGTACACCATCAACAGCAGGTTAGCCACTCCGAACCAACCCATCTGTTGCTGAATAAAGGCAAAGGTGGCTGGGCGACGATCGCTGGCTAACCAATAGTCTTTATGGGGTAAATTAATCTGGCTGTCGGGTCGGCGTTCGATCCATTGGGGCAGTCCCCACACCAGCCAGGTATCCAGAGCCACCACCCCAGCATAAATCAGGAAAAAGAATGGCTTCGGTGCCCAGCCATCGGGTTGCCCGATCGCATTAAAGTGAGAGGCAATCGGATCCGGTAATTGCGGGTAAAACCATAGGGTTTGCAGGGCGACAAGGACAACTAACCCGACGATCGCATAAATTGGCGCTTTCATAGGTCATGGAGTGGTACTGGGATTGGCTTGAATGAAGTCCATCAGTCCTTGATATTTGGGGGCTTGGGTTAGATCTTGGTTCTGGTACTCTAATGCGCCCCAGGAACCCCATTTACTAAAGCCACCCACGTAGTGATATTGGTTGAATAAGCCGCCGCCGACCTGCCGCCAAAGCTTGAGATATTCCTGATACACCTCACGCATCCGGGGATGACGGTTGACTTGATTAAATAAAGCGGTCATCTGGGGTTCCTTGTCGCCCATGTGGTTGCTATACAGCCCTAAACCCCCTTCGTAGGCAACCAGTTTCAAGCCGAATTGTTTGGCTAAGGCGGCATTCTTAATCAGTAGTTCCCGGTTGTCGGTGCGGATTTCTTCCAGAATATTGTCAATCAGTTGATCGGGAGTCATCTTCAGGGTGCGATCGACATTCTCGCGCTCCACAATCCCTTTGCCACTGAAGTAGCCCGTGATCGCATAGACATCGGCGTGTTTATAGGCATCTTTCCAGGTCAAGGCTTTATCCCCCAGCCAGGGATTCACCATCTGCGACGCTAACACCCGGACTAACCGTTGTCTGCCCCCAAACACCTCTTCCCAGATCTTGAAGATTTCTACCGATCGCTGGGCATAGTAACGAATCATCGACATACCGCCATCACCGGGGGCTAACCCCAATGCTAATCCCCGTTGTTCTATATCCCGCGTTTGCTTGAAGGCGTAGTTCCACACTTCATTGGAATATTCGATATACACCGTGAGGGAGGGATCCAGGCGATCGCGTACCATCGTGGCAAACCGCCGCACGTAATCATCGGATGCCTGATGCGGTAGGGTAAACCAGGGATCCGCCTGGAGGGTATTAGCGAGGTCAATCATGTGTTCCAGGGCAACTCCGCGATCGTCCATTTGCGTCGAATGTTGGGGGGTGACGCGATCGGACCATTCTTTGAGGGGGGAACCATTGGCTTTCATCCAATCCATAAACCGGATCACCCTAAACTGGGATAGTCGTTCCAGAAACAGAGGATGAAAGGGTTGTTTCTGGTAGGTGTTCTCAAACCCCGGCATAATCATGCGGATGTTGCGTAGGGGGTTGGCAGGGTTCGTTTCCAAGACTTGCAACACGATGCCTGTTTCCTGTGGTTGCACCTCCACTACCAAACGACCCGGCGCTTGACTGACAATTTTGCCACTGCCGTAATTAAACCCAATTTTGCCCTCTCCGTCATAAAACACAGTGTATTTCCCGGCGGGATACCGCTTCCCGTTATCAAACATGGGTGTTTCGGCATATTGTCCCGGTTCTAGAGACGCAATCCAGCCTTCGGGGGTCAACTTTAATGTGCCGCCCTGTCCCCACGAGGCTCCTTGTTTCTGGGCAATCCAGGCTCGCGAAATTTTAAACGCATCCACAAATGCCCATTGAGTTGTCCAATCCACCAGTTCGCTCATATTGACTCCCACGGGCGATCGCGCATTCGGACGGTTCGCATCTGCCTTTGCCAGTTGGACACGATCACTGCGATCGCTGGGTTCAGGTTCCGCCATAGAGGATGGCTTGGGATTACTAATGCTATACAACCCAAACGCCAACACTGCCCCGGCTACGAACAAGCTACCGATTAGCATCCTGCGACCACCGTTGCGATCGTTGCGATTCATGCCATCACCGTGGTTAACGTCATCTCCAGCATGCCCTCGATCGAGCGCCTCCCGATCAATTTCCTGATTTCTACGCTGGCTGATTGACTTTTTTGAGGCAATGACTCACGGTTTGCCAGAATTTATGCCATGATCGCAGCGAGATCGACTAAGCTATCTGACATCACGTTTACGTTTTTCTAAAGGCTGTACCGTGCCGAATCGTGCTTCTGTTCTTTCATTCCTTGTCCTGATGGGTGTCTGGGGAATTGCCCCTCCAGTCACGGCTCAGATGCTTGTGCCCCATACCTTACAGTTAGATGCCAGCAAGCTAGAACTGCAAGGGCTGAGTTTGGCAAAGGAAGCATCCCAGTTGGCACAGTTCCAACAGTATGAACTGGCGATGCAACGGGCTAAGTTAGCCACGCAACTGGTACCAAAAAGCGCTGAACTTTGGGCACTGGTTGGGGGACTGTATTTGCAGACCAATCAGCTTGATGAAGGAATTTCTGCCCTGAAGCGGGCACAGAGCCTGGATAATAAAAGTCCAGCCGTCTTTTTTGCTCTAGGCTCCGCCTATTTCCAGAAGGCGCAGTATCCAACGGCAGTCAACTATCTGAAACAGGGTTTGAAGATTAAGCCGGATGTTCCAGGAGCGTTATTTGACCTGGGGAATGCTTATCTGATGTTGCGGGAATATCCCAATGCCGTGACCCAGTATGAAAAAGCCGTTGCGTTAGATAAAAACTTTTGGCCGGCGATCAATAATATTGGGCTAATTAAATATGAAACGGGGGATATTGATGGGGCAATTCGCTCCTGGCGATCGGCGGTATCCATTGATGAGAAAGCCGCAGAACCGTTACTTGCCATTGCCGTGGCGCTGTATACCAAAGGCGATCGCGAACAAGGCTTGGTTTTAGGTGAGTCAGCGATTAAGTTAGATAGCCGTTACAGTGATTTAAAGTTCCTGAAGGAAAATCTCTGGGGCGATCGCCTCTTAGCGGATACGAGGAAACTCTTAGCGACTCCGAGGATTCAAGCGACGATCGCCCAGGCACAGGAGCGGACGAATCCTGCCTCCCAACCGCAACAACCCGCTCAATAGCCATTGCACGATACGGATATTTATCATGGGATTGAAGGGAGCCACTCGCCCAGGAGGTCAACTGCGATCACAACCTCAGCCACGGCGTTTCCGGTTCAAACTAATGCTGTATCTTGGTCTACCACTACTGATTCCGATTCTCTGGTTAGGCTATCGTCAGGTGCAAAGCTATTTTGATCACCCCCAAGCCGTGTTGGTGTTGGGCGGGGCACCCGAGCGCGAGGATTTTGCGGCAATATTTGCTCGGCAATATCCAGAACTGCCAATTTGGGTATCCGGAGGCAGTAATCCCGAATATACCGAGGGTACGTTTGCGGACGCGGGCATTGATATGCATCGACTCCATATCGATCGCGCGGCGGTAGATACGGTGACAAACTTTACGACGATCGTGGATCAACTCCAGGCTAAAGGCATTAATAGTGTGTATGTGATTACCTCGGATTACCACATGCGCCGGGCGCGGGTGATTGGCGAAATTGTGTTTGGCAGTCGGGGTATTACGGTCAAGCCTGTGGTTGTACCCTCCCACCGCAGTAGCATCGAACCGATGGAGAAGTCAATCCGCGATGGGGCGAGAGCGATTTTATGGTTGCTGACCGGGCATACTGGAGCTAGCTTGAGTCGGCAGGCGGAAGCGACGATCGAGACGCAGAGTGTGCGGTAGTAGATCAGACCACCGAAATTTGCTGATCTGGGTGAGTAGCTATCTTCTAATTGTGGCTCGTTTCTCTCTGGTGGCTCGTTATGCTAACTCGCGGAGCGGTCTTACAGGAACGCTATCACTTGCATCAACTGCTCGGCGATCGGGTGGGTCGGCAAACCTGGTTAGCGCAGGATGTCCGATCGGACTGTGAGGTTGTGGTCAAACTCCTGGCATTTAGTCCCCAAATGACCTGGGAAGACCTGAAACTATTTGAGCGAGAAGCCTATGTCCTCCAGCATCTCGATCATCCCGGCATTCCCCGCTATCAGGATTATTTTACGATCGAGCCTGCCGAGGGCGCGGGACTGAGTTGGTTTGCCCTGGTACAGGACTATATCCCTGGAGCCTCACTACAAACCTGGCTCGATCGCGGCAAACGGTTTAGCGAAGCGCAAATTCGCGAAATGGCGGTGGCGGTTCTTCAGATTTTGAATTACTTGCATCGGCAAACTCCTCCCCTGCTGCATCGGGATATTAAACCGAGTAATCTGATTCTGGGCGAGGATCGCACCCTGTATCTGGTCGATTTTGGAGCGGTGCAAAATCAAGCGGCGGTCACGGGTGTCACCTTCACGATCGTCGGTAGCACTGGATATGCTCCATTAGAACAATTCTGGGGACGAGCAGAACCAGCCTCGGATTTGTATGCCTTAGGAGCCACGGTAATTCATTTGTTGACGGGGATCGCCCCTGCCGATCTGCCGCAAGAGCACCTGCGGATTCAGTTCCGCGATCGTGTCAGTGTTAGTGCCTATTTAGTCAACTGGGTGAGCACCTTAACGGAACCGAATCTAGAATACCGCTATCGATCGGCGGCACAGGCGCTAGCGGATTTACAGGCACACCGAACGATTACCTATCCTTTACAGGCTAAACGTCCTCCTCAAGGCAGCCGCATCCAGTTTCACCATTCTCCCCATCAACTGTTGATCGAGATTCCTGCCTGTCCCCGCTTCTTTCCGGTCGATTGCATAACATCAATTAGTAAGCTCGTGTTGATGTCGAGTTCGATTGGAGCCTACATTCTCGGGATCATGGGGGTATTAGCGTTATGCCTCTATGGCTTGTGGCAGGTCTTCCCGGCAATTGGGTTGAATTTGGGCAGCCTCTTGCTAGTGCTATTCAGTGCCGCCGTCGTCTGGCTGTTGCTGACCAGTATTCGCGGGATTCATCAAGAGTTTCTCAAAATTCCCCAGGGTTGGCTGAAATCTCCCTTTGCCGCACTCCGGCGGTATCGGGTGCAGGGCGATCGCCAGCAACTGACGATCGAATGGCGAGTGCTGGGGTGTTGCATCTATCGCTATCGTCTGAAGCTGCCGGTGATCGAGCATGTCTCTACGAATATGCTGGGAGAGGTGGTGGTGGTGCAGCGATCGTGGGCAGCCGATCAACATTTGGGACACCACCTGACTCCGCCCGAACAGCGTTGGTTAGCGCGAGAACTGCAAGACTGGCTGGATCAATGTTGAAGCCGATACGGACTTCGCGACCGATTTAATTTACCCTCTAAACACTGACTAGCTTCCCGGTTGATCTAACAACTGTTGGATGGCATAGCTAGCGGCTTGAGCTACTTGGGTATGGCTGTCTTTCTCTAAATACCGCAGGGCGGACAGGCTTTTGGCTGAGGGTAAATTCCCCAGGGCTTCCGCTACCCGTTGGCGCACCAGCCAATCGTCAGACTGGACAAACCGCAGAATGTGTTCTACCGCCTGAATCGCTTTAATTTCTCCTAAAGCCGCGATCGCAGCCTGTTGCAACACAATCTCCTTACTGTCTAATGCTTGAATCAAGGCATCAAAGGCGCGGGGATCTTTGAGATTTCCTAAGGAGACAGCTGCACTAAAGCGGACTAACCAATCGGTATCTTCATACAATGCCCGTACCAGGGGTTCAAAGGCACGGGGATCTTGCAAATACCCTAAAGCCCCAGCCGCCGTGGCTCGGATACTGTAATCTTTTTCGTTGGTCAAAATCTCCAGTAGCAAGGGATAGCATTCGTCTGTTTGTTTGATTCCCAAGGCAAAAATTGCCATCGCCCGAATCTGCAAACTTTCATCATTGAGAACTTTCTTAATTAATGGCAAAGCATCGGTTGCCGGAACATGTTGGAGGGCTGCCAGCGCTAACATCCGATCTTTGGTGTTTTCGCTGTCTAACTGAGTGGACAGGTATGCCAGATTTGCTGAATTCACGTTATAAAACTTTATAATGAGGCTGTCTTTATTATAAAGATTGAATTTAACTCAGAATCAGGACGTTTGAGGGATTTCTACAAAAATTCCTCAGAGAAAAGGCTGAATTTTCCCCTCCTGAGGCTTGGATCGCTGTTTGTAGCGATCGCGGCTGCTCGGTAATGCGATTGCCCCTAGTCAAGATCAGATCAAATTCGGTAGAATTAATAACTGTGTCTTTATCAATCTGGGAACAACGGGACGATTCATGGCTAAAAAGAGCATGATTGAGCGCGAGAAAAAGCGCAAGAAGCTGGTAGAGAAGTACGCTCAGAAACGTCAGGATCTACTAGAGCAGTTTTCGGCGGCAACCTCTCAGCAGGAAAAGATCACGATCCATCGGAAAATCCAACAGCTTCCTCGCAACAGCGCTCCAACTCGGATGCACAATCGTTGCTGGGTTACAGGTCGTCCGAGAGGCTATTACCGTGATTTTGGCTTGTCTCGTAACGTATTGCGGGAAATGGCGCACGAGGGACTATTACCCGGTGTGGTCAAATCGAGTTGGTAGTCAGTTAGTTACGTTTTGGCTGGCATGAACCAGGGTGAGCTTAATGTTAGCCCTGGTTTTTGCATGGGATTATCGCTCTGACTGGGATAAGCGATCGAGATTGGACTGTACGGTTTGCTGAAATTGCTTGACCAGAGTGGCGATCGTCTCGGAGCGATTCTGCTGGTATGCCGCAAAATAATCTTTGAGGTTGATGGGTTCTCCAGTCCGTAAGAGTGCCCGTCGATGTCCTTTGGGTGGGGGTTGATCAATTTTAAATACCTCCCGTTCTAACCGGATTAAGGTATCTAAAAACCGCTCAGGAGTGGGATCATCGGCAACGTAGC
This sequence comes from Pantanalinema rosaneae CENA516, assembly GCF_050753385.1. Taxonomy (NCBI): domain Bacteria; kingdom Bacillati; phylum Cyanobacteriota; class Cyanophyceae; order Leptolyngbyales; family Leptolyngbyaceae; genus Pantanalinema; species Pantanalinema rosaneae. The sequence goes on along the minus strand of NZ_JBLZFZ010000104.1, from coordinate 1,439 downwards.
CATCGTATAGCGCATCAAAATTGAGCATCCGGATCATTGACCACCGCATTGCCTCCAGATTTCGCAAAGTCTGGACTTCAGTAACGCTCGTATCCAGGGCTTCCGCCTTTTCTTGCAAGGCATACTGAATTTTATAAACCCGTTCGCGATCGAGTTCACTGGGCGCTGACATCAGCCCGAGTTGGTGTTCGCAACTGGTTAATACATACGCTTTGAGACGGGCAATCCGCTGATCCCAGGATTTCGGCTCAGTGGCATGATTTTCAATCCCATATTCCTGCTCAATTTGCGTCAAGACTCGCTCCCCGATCGCTCGCAGACGTTCATACCGATTGCTACCGGAAGTTACGTTTAAAGCGCGTTCCAATCGCTGCAAGGTGTGGTCAATCACCGCCGTCATATCCTGGGTGTAACGGTATTTGATGCTGATCGGCACAACATAGAGATCGGGGATGGGATTGCCCTGTTTCACCGATCGATTGATTGCCTGAAATGCCAATTGCACCGCTCCGGATCGGAAGGGCATCACCGTATCATTTTGGAAGGAACACCCACCTTCGGGAAAAATGACTAAGTGACAACCGGGTTGGGTTAACAACTCTAAGGTTTGGGCAATACTGGCGCGATCGGCAAGTCCCCGGCGAATCGAGTACACTCCCAACCACTGAAAGATCTTGCCCAGAATTCCCTGAAACTGTTCATAGGCTGCTAGATAGTAGAATTTTTGCCCCAATTTGCCCGATAACAGGAATACCGCGATCGGGTCTTGAAAGGTGGGATGGTTCGGGAGCAACAACACTTGCTGATCCCGCAGGGTAATCAAGCGATTCAGGCTGTCGTAATCAATATCCAGTTCAATTTGATAGAGCAAATACGCTCCACCGGGGGCAATCAGTTGGGCAAACCGCACAAAGGGCAGATTCAGTTGGGGCGGAAAAAAATCGGAACGAGATTGAGACATGGTGATGAGTTATTGACCACAGCAGCGATCGATGCCCAGGCTATCTAACAGCAAATCGCTCACTGCATTGGCGACCGCAAATTGCCCAAAAAAGCTGGTGGAAAAATCAAATGACTCCATTTCCGTCACGATCGCCAACACCAGCGACCCTAAATCATTTTCACCTTCCATCCGTTGCCGGACAAAAATTTGAGCCGCACGCTCGGCAATTTGTTGATTCACCTGTTCTGGAATAAATTCTTGATCCAACCACTTCAGCAATGCCTCACGCAACCAGATGCCTTCCTGTTGAGGATGTTGGGCAGGGGGTAAGGTAATGGATGGAATCGGTTCAATCATCAGCGCGATCGCCTCAAAAACTCGCAGCTATTCCTGTTGTAAGTCTGCCACATCTCGTCAGCAGTCTGTTACCGTCAGTCACAGTTAGCAACTTAACCCCCCACCTCCCCATCTCCCCATCTGTCTCTTATACACATCT
>NZ_JBLZFZ010000103.1:0-12673 GCF_050753385.1 Pantanalinema rosaneae CENA516 | reverse complement strand
AGATGTGTATAAGAGACAGTCCCATGACCCTGATCACCCCCCTCGATCGCCACAACCAAACGTTAGTCGATCACGTTCATCCCCTGGACTGGAGTAATCCCCACCCCGTCGATCGCTATGATTTGGTTGTCATCGGTGCTGGTACAGCCGGATTAGTGGTTGCCGCAGGGGCGGCTGGTTTGGGCATCGGCTTGAAGGTGGCACTGATCGAAAAACACTTGATGGGGGGAGATTGCCTGAATGTCGGCTGTGTGCCGTCAAAATGTGTGATTCGTTCCTCTCGGGTTGTCGCGGATCTGCGAGATGCCGGACAGTTTGGCATTCAGCCACCAGAGGCGATCGCCATTGATTTTCCAGCCGTGATGGAACGAATGCGGCAGATTCGCGCCGGGATCAGTCATCACGATTCGGCTCAACGGTTTCAAGATTTGGGAGTCGATGTCTTCCTGGGTGAAGGTAAGTTTACTGGCAATGAGACGATCGCCGTGGCTGGCACCACCCTACGGTTTAAAAAAGCAGTGATTGCCACCGGAGCCAGAGCCGCGCGTCCCGAGATTCCTGGCTTAGCGGCAGCGGGTTTTCTCACGAATGAGACGGTGTTTTCGCTCACCGATCGCCCCCAACGATTGGCGGTAATTGGCGGCGGACCGATCGGCTGTGAGTTGGCACAAGCCTTGCAACGGTTGGGCTGTGACGTGATTTTGTTTCACAAACATGGTCACATTCTCAATCGTGAAGATGCTGATGCGGCTGAAATTGTCCAACAAACCTTGCTGCGGGATGGCATCCGGTTGGCACTGAACAGTTCGCTGGAACGGGTAGAAACTACCCCAGATGGCAAAGTCATTCACTTTAGTCGTAATGGTGAGATCGATCGCGTCACGGTAGATGAAATTCTTGTGGGAGCCGGACGGGTTCCTAATGTAGATGGCTTGAATTTAGAGCAGGTGGGGGTGCAGTACGATCGCCGCCACGGAGTCCAGGTCAACGATTACTTGCAAACTACGAATCCCCGCATTTATGCAGCAGGTGACATTTGCATGAACTGGAAGTTTACCCATGCTGCCGATGCCGCTGCCCGAATTGTGATTAAGAATGCTTTGTTTGCAGTGTTGGGTCTGGGACGCAGTAAACTCAGTGATTTAGTCATGCCCTGGGTAACGTACACGTCCCCAGAAATTGCCCATGTTGGATTGTATGCATCTGAGGCTGAAGCCAAAGGTATCGCGGTCAATCCCATCACGATTCCCTTCAGTCAGGTCGATCGCGCGATCGCGGATGGCGAAACCGAAGGCTTTGTCAAAATTCTGCACAAACGCGGTTCTGACGAAATTTTGGGAGCCACGATCGTTGCTAATCACGCTGGAGAAATGATTAGCGAAATTACGTTGGCGATCGTCCACAAAATCGGTTTAAGCCAACTATCGAGTGTGATTCATCCCTATCCGACGCAAGCCGAAGCCATCAAAAAAGCGGCGGATGCCTATCGCCGTACTCTACTCACACCCAAAACCAAAACCTTCTTGGGACTGCTAGCGAAATTCTCCTAATCGTTGGGTAGAGAAGGTTGTAATTGCTCTATTTGGAGGATATAAGTTGCTGCGTTGGGTTCGGGAAACCTAAACCTATCACTGTAGTGAATGATTAATATCAGCAACATCAACCATCTACAGGACAACAACTTATGAAGTTTGTCCAACGAACCCGTGACCAATTGACGATCAGACTGTTTCCGTTGGTGATTTGGAGCGTAGGGATATTTTTCCTGGTACTTGCCGTCACGGCATCATCCCTACTTGCCCAACTGTTTTTAGTTGCTGTTGGGATCCTGATTTTTTCGCTCGGTCAAGCTTCTACCTGCCACTTTAACAAAATTACTGACCAGGTGTTGATTAAACGTTGGACTCTCTTAGGGAGCAAACAGCGTCATTGCTCAATTCGAGATATCGTGGCAGTCCATGTGGAAACCTCTGGAGATACCCATCGGGTTAACCTCGTCCTGGCTGAGAAAGAGCTGTTTCCGCTCACTACCTACTACAGCAGTGGGCTGAAGGAAAAACAGCAGGTTGCAAAATTGATGCGTGAGTTCCTTCACTTGCGTCATCAACCTATGCCCAAGCCGGTGTCTGCTCCTCCATTCAAATTGCTGGAGTTGGCGGCTGGTGAACACCCTGATCGACAACGAGCGATCGCAGAGTACCGAGCCGCGATCGCAAAAGATCCAGACAATCCGAAAAACTATTATTCTCTGTTGCTCTTGCTAGGGGTAGAACAGCAAGAGGACGATGCGAAGGCAACGTTTGCTGAATTAAAAGCTGCCCTCTTGAAACGTTGTCAGCCTGGTTATGCGGCTGTCTTAGAGGAAATTTTCAACAATATTACGATGAAGCGCTCCTAGCGTTCCTATCTGCTTCATTGCCATTGCTTGTTGTGCTGGCGTAGTGGCGACACAAGGACAGTTTGCATTAAACCATTTGCATTAAACCATTGATACAGTCCGCATATAACTATTAGTCCAGCCCACATAAAACTATGAACGGGGCAATTCCCAATGAAGTTTGTTCAACAGACCCATAACCGATTAACAATTAACCTGATCCCTTTGGAAGCTTGGAGTGTTGGGATATTTCTCTTGATCCTAGGGTTTGGTATCTTCTCTACTCCCCAGCAGTATGCGATCGCGTATGGACTGCTATTAATCTCCGTATTGGGTGAAACCGCTATCTGCCACTTCGATAAAACAACCGGACAGGTATCCCTGAAACGTTGGAGCCTATGGGGCTATAAACATATCCGTTTTCCCATTCGGGATATAACCTGTGTTGACATAGAAGCTTATAAACATACAGACGAAGGCAATACTCGTTATACCTATCGTGTGGTGTTTGTCCTAGCTGGCAGGGAAAAACCTGTACCGCTCACCCGCACGTATAGTAGCGGACGCAGAAAGAAGACCGCGATCGCTACAACAATTTGCACCTTCCTCAATTTGACTCCGCCACTAACACTCTCCCTCTCCCCCCTGAAACTTGGGCAGGCGTTATTGAGTGGGAAGCAGAAACGGATACAAGCGATCGCGGACTATAGAGCTGCCATCCAACAACATCCCGGCAAAATGGAAAACGTGATTTATCTATTGCTTCTGGTATGGCTAGAAGGTCGGTCGAATGGACGCGATGCCAGCCGTATGGATGTGATTGAGACGAAAGCCAATGTTGTCAAGCCCAACCAACCCCAGCCACCGAGGTCAACTAAACCTAACCGCTAATGTAGCGAAGGTGGGCAAAAATGGTGGTGAAGCTGGAACCAGATCGATCGTGACCTCACCGCTCCAGTACAGTGCATTGAGGTTTCGTCCAACCAATCAGGTTAATGGTTTCACTTTAGCCGGAACTCCGAGCGCGATCGACCCAGGGGGCACATTTTTTGTGACAACGGCTCCTGCCCCGACAATACTGCCTTTGCCGATCGTCACCCCATCGACAATTTTGGCACCTGCGCCAATCCAGCAATTGTCCTCGATCGTAATGCCCTGGCTGGTCGTACCCTGATCTCCAATGGAACGTTCGGGATCTTTAAAGTTCCAGTTATAGGCAAAAATTCCCACTTGCGGCCCCAGCAAGCAGCCTGAGCCGATCTTAATTTTGGCACCCGCTATACAGGTGTAATGCCCGATGTACGTGCCCTCACCAACCTCAATCTGACCGCCGGACTTAGCTTCTATATCTACGCCCCGCGCCAGAGTTGCATGAGTGCCAAGCAGAATCCGGCTTTGAGCAGCACTACAATCCAACCGCACATTCTCCATCAGGCTGGCATAGGGCTGCAACACGATCTGACTTCCAGGGGCATTTGCTTTCAAGGATACCTGTCGTCCGACAAAGACGCGATCGCCTAACCGAATTTGCCGAGTTCCGGCGAACTCAACCTCCCGTTCTACTAACACTGCTCGCCCCATCTGTGCCAGGAAACCGCGATATCCCCATTGACGCAGTAACATACCGGGTTTCTTCGGAATTCCTTCCAGCAAGGTCATGATCAGAACTTCATAGAACCGCCGCCACCGACTCGGGGTAGGGGCAGTCCACGCCGTTGCTTCAGTCTGAGGCAGAGCAGTTGCAGCAAGAGGATTAGTAATCATGGTTTGGCAGATCAGTAGCTTAACTGCACTCTAGGGAGGGAAAATGAACTCAGTATGACATTAGCGTGAAGTTAGATTGACTTCATAGAAGTAGCAACTAAGCTTTATCCAGACTTTATCGTCTGAGGAGAATTAATGTAGAAATTGCGGAGATGCTCCATTTAATTCCCTCCCATGCCTAGAAAAATTCTCGACTAGAGAGTCCCTGGCTCGACTATTGCTGTTGCTTCTGACCAGACAAGTTGGGAGATTTTTACAGAAATTTAAAAAGAAAAAAGCTACCAGGGTGCAGGTAGCTCGGTGTAAATTATGACTGAATTCTGGCGAATCGCACCGAATTCTAGACCGCCGCGAGTTCAGGGCGCTTGCTATTGCGAATGCCGGTAATCGCTTCGGCATAATCCTTAGCACCAAAGACGGCGGAACCAGCGACGATCGCATTGGCTCCCGCTTCTAACACTTGCCAGGTATTATTGCCCTTCAGACCACCATCCACTTCAATCCAGGGATCTAGCCCACGTTCATCACACATTTGACGCAATTTGCGAATTTTGGGTAGAACGCCAGGAATGAAGCTTTGACCACCAAACCCAGGGTTAACACTCATGATTAACACCAGGTCGCAAACTTCCAACACATAGTCGATCAACTCGAGCGGAGTGGAAGGATTCAGCACGACACCCGCTTGCTTACCGAGTTCTTTAATCTGGCACAGGGTACGGTGCAGGTGGGGGGACGCATTATGCTCAGCATGAACCGAAATAATATCGGCTCCGGCTTTGGCAAAGCCCTCAACATACTTTTCCGGTTCTACAATCATTAAATGGACATCAAGCGGTTTTTGGGTGACGGGGCGAATGGCCTCGACCACCAAGGGACCGATCGTAATGTTGGGAACGAAGCGACCATCCATCACGTCAACATGAATCCAGTCAGCCCCCGCCGCATCAACCGCCCGAACTTCGTCACCCAGGCGGCTAAAATCGGCTGAAAGAATGGATGGAGCAATCACGATCGGTTTACTGGACGCTGTTTGAGTCATGGCTGGCTGAATCTCCTAATCGGCGTTGTTGTGACTATTTTAACAAAATGTGATAAAAGTCCTTCAGTCAAACCCTCAGTTGTTGCACTGATCTATTTGATACATTTAGCTCAATAGGTTGACCAGAAAATTGATGTGCTCCATCTTGCTTAGGATCTGGAGTTAAATTCGCTTCGGCAGCAATATACGAGATCAACGTGGTGAGGGAACGGCAAGTGGTGCAGCAGATGATAAAACCGATCGCAAGGCTGGGCAGTGGGTTAGGACTCGTTCTAGTCAGTGCTACCAGTGCCCTCAGTGCTCCGGTGCAGGCTAACTCCATTGGTGATATTGGCATTGATGCCCTGCGCCTGCATGACCCACCCTATGAGTTGATTGGACGCAAAATCGCGATCGGGCAGGTTGAGATTGGGCGACCTGGGGTATTTGGGCTGGATAAAGCCGCCTCGCAAAATCAAGCCGTAAAAGTGACCCAGGTATTTTTTCGCAACTCGCCTGCCAAGGTCAATGCCAATGTGGATGCCCATGCTCAAGGGGTTGCCAGTATTATGGTCAGTCTGGCAAAGGGCATGAAGGGCGTGGCTCCGGGGGCAAGACTCTATTCCTCGGCGGCGGGTACACCCCGGCGGTATGGTCAACCGGAAGAATGCCTCTCGGCTCAGCATGTGGCGATCCAAAATGGCGGCGATGTGCGGGCGATTAACTTTAGTTTTGGCGAGTCGCTCAAGCAAGATCCCCGTCCGAATGCGCTGTTAGATGGCAATGCCCTCCTGACACAATGTATTGATTGGTCTACTCGGGTTCACAATACGCTGTATGTGGTCGCTGGCAATCAGGGGAAAGGGGGCATTTCGATTCCTACTGATAATTACAATGGCATCAATGTTGCCTTTAGTACCCGAGTGCAAGGCATTTATACCAAAGTTGATTTTGCCAATTTAGGTGATCCTTCCCTGTCGCAGGGTAAGTCGGAAGGAATTGAAAGCAATGTCGGCCCCCGGCGGGCGATCGGGCTAGTGGCTCCCGGTGATGGTGTCAGTTTATTGAATTTAAGTGGCAGGGTGACAATCTCCAGTGGCACCAGTTTCGCCGCTCCCCATGTCACCGCTACAGTCGCTCTACTTCAGGAATATGGTGATCGTCAACTCCGCCAAAGTTGCCCTGCTCCGGGTGGCTGTAGCCTTTCTAACTGGGGGTTAGATGCCCGCCGACCGGAAGTGATGAAAGCGGTGTTACTGAATGCTGCCGATAAACTGGAGGACAACGGTGATGGGTTAAATCTGGGTATGACCCGTACCTTACTGGATAAAAGTAATCGCTCCTGGTTGGAGTCGGATGCTTACCGCGATCGCTCGATTCCCTTGAATGCCCAAATGGGGACTGGGCATTTGAATGCGTTTCGTGCCTACCAGCAATTTAGTCCGGGGCAATGGTCGCCTCAAGCCAATGTGCCGACGATCGGCTGGGATTATCGAACCGTGACCGATCGTGACACGGCCTATCAGGATTATGTCATCGACCAACCGTTGCAGGCAGATAGTGTGATCTCAGCCACCCTGACCTGGAATCGGCTCGTCGATCTGGTAGACAAAAATGGCAATGGGGAATTTGATGTTGATGAAAGCTTTCGCGATCGGGGCTTAAATGACCTCAATTTGTATCTGATGCGGGTAGAAGATGATGATATTCGGCAGAGTATCTGGTCATCGGAAAGTAATGTGGATAGTGTCGAGCATATTTTCTATCAAGTGCCGACTACTGGACGCTATAAGTTGCGGGTGACGTTTCATCGTCGGGTAAATGACGCGACCCAACCCTATGCCTTAGCCTGGTGGGCAAAAGCCGTAAAGTAGGGTGAGGGCAAAAATTGCCGCTGAAAACGGCCCCCATCCTAAGGGGTGCGATCGATCGGACTAGCAGGAATTAAGGGCAGTTCGACGATAAAGCAGGTGACATTGGCATCACTTTCTACCCAAATGTTTCCGCCCAGGTAGCCGACCAGTTTCTGCACCAGAGCCAGCCCTAAGCCTGTGCCACTTTGTCCCCAGCGATCGGGTTGGGGAATCCGATAAAACTGGTCAAAAATTCGGGGTTGCTCATCCGGTGGAATCGTGATTCCGGTATTCGTTACCCTGATTTGTAAGGCGGTGATGGTGGCGGTGAAGGTGGCGACAACGGGCTGCACTGACAGCGCGATCGTTTCTCCCGGTGGGGTATATTTACAGGCATTTTCCAATAGTTCGGCAATAATCCGGGTGAGGCTAGCCAGATCGGAGGTCAGGGTCGGTAAATCAGGCAGTACATTGACCTGAAGTTGCTGCTCGGCACTGCGAATCCGCAAGGTGTAATTGTCGGCTAACCGAGGCAACCAATGCTGAAGCTGAATCGGGGTGAGTTCTAAGGTGTAGGCATTGGCATTCAGCTTTTGCATATCCAGCAAATCATTCACCAGGGTTAATTCTTGATTACATTGATCGCGCAGAATTTCCAGGTAGCGAATCGTGCGATCGGATTCGGCATTGATCTCAGCCTGTAAGAGTCCCTGCCGATTCAACACCAATTCCAACATGTGAATTGCCATCTTGATGTTGGATAGGGGCGTGCGTAACTCATGGGAAACCGTACTCAAAAAGTCATCTTTGAGGTCGCTTAACCGTTGCAGTTCCGTCATTTGGTGTTCTAACTGCTCGGCACGTTGCACCGCCGCATGGCGTTCTTCGGCATACTGATGCTCCGTAACATCGCGAAAGACTAAGACTACGCCTGTCACCGTTCCCTGGTCATCTCGAAATGGGGCGACACTATCGGCGATCGGAACGACGGCTCCGGTGCGAGAGATCAGTAAGGTGCGGTTTGCCAGATACACGATCGTGCCCGTATCAATGGCTTTCGTCACCGGGCTGGGAATTCGCACCCCTGTTTGCTCATGGACAATATGCAATACCTCCGTCACCCGCCTGTCGATCGCATCTGCCTGCTGCCAACCCGTCAAGCGTTCCGCTACTGGATTAAGGAACTTTATCTGTTCCTGGGTATCCGCCACAATGACTCCATCGCCAATGCTATTCAGGATGGTGGCAAGCCATTCTTCCCGTTGTTTTAATTCCGTGTCCAGACGAAAGCGTTGTAACGCTGTTTCGATCGCCACATATAACTCCCGTTCTTCCAGCGGCTTGAGAACATAGCCAAAGGCAGCGGTTCCCGTGGCTCGCCTCAGCGTATGGCGATCGGAGTAGCCCGTCGCATACACGATCGGAATTTGTAGCGCCTTCCAGATTTGCTCGGCAGCTTGAATGCCATCCAGTTCTCCCCGCAACCGGATATCCATCAAAATCAAATCCGGATGGAGTTCGGTTGCTTTGCGAATGGCTTCTTCCCCAGAGACGGCGATCGCCGGTACCAGATAGCCTAAGTTTTCCAGGCACTCCTGCACATCCGTTGCCACGATCGTTTCATCCTCCACAATCAGGATGCGGGTGCTGCTGGAAGGGATAGGTTCTACTGGCAAATGACTGGTAATCACGTCATATCCTCGGGAAACGTAATCCGAAAGGTGGTACCTTGAGTGCGATCAATCGCGATTCCCCCTTTGAGTTGATACACCAGGTCTTGCACTAATTTCAGTCCCAAAGAGGCGGTATGACTGGCGATTCCTGTAGCCGTTAGTTGAATCTGCTCGGGAATCCCAATCCCGTTATCTCGGACGATCAGAGTGATTTCGCCATTCTGGTTGGTGTAAAACTCTACCTCTAGCTTTCCCGCATACCCACTGGGAAATGCATACTTGAGAGAATTGGCAATCAGTTCATTGATAATCAGCCCACAGGGGATAGCTTGATTGATGCCCAGTTCAGTGCCATCGACCTTTGTGGTTAAGGCGATCGCATCGGAACTGACCCGGTAGGAACTGAGTAAACTGGCAACCAGGCTAGAGATATATTGGGCAAAGTCAATTTTAGAAAAATCCTTAGAGCGATAGAGCCGTTCATGAATCAGCGCGATCGACTTAATGCGGTTCTGGCTTTCTAACAGAATGTTGGCAGCCTGTTGATCCTGCGTCCGGCGATATTGCAACCGCAGCAGGCTATACACCATTTGCAAATTGTTCTTGACCCGATGGTGAATTTCCTGAAGCAGCACTTCCTTTTCCCGTAACGAGGCTTGTAACTGCTGGGTTTGTTTGCGATCGGTAATATCTACGGCTACTCCTAAAATCTGTTTCGGTAAGCCTGCCGAAGTACGAGCAAACAGGGTTTCCTGGCATTGCCAATATCGCCACTGACCATTACGGTGCTGGATCCGAAACTCTGTTTGCAGAATTTCGCCATCACTAGCCGCCTGCCAGCGATCGTAGCGGTTGGTTTCCGGGTCAGGTGCCGCTGCCTGTTGCATGGCTTGTAAAAATGCCTGTTGAGCGGTGGCAATGTTCTCAGTGGTATATCCCAGGAATTCGGCAATCTCGCGATTGGTATAAACGTTCCGGTCGGCATCAAAGTCATAGACATACAGCAACACAGGCGCTGTATCGGCAATTTTTTGAATGAAGCGTTGGCTTGCCTCTAGAGCCGCTTCCGCCTGTTTACGATCGCTAATATCCCGTCCGACGGATTGAAATTCCACAAACCGCCCCTGTTGATCGAATAATGCCCGATTAATCCACTGTGTCCATCGCACTTCTCCCTCTACCACCACGCGATTTTCGATCGTCACCACGGGATTGTCGCGACTCATCTGGGTCAGGCATTGGGCAACCTGGGCGCGATCGGCATCAAATACCACCGGTTCATACCGCTGCCCCAGCAAATCCTGCGCCTCAATGCCAAAGAAGCGACAGTAAGCCCCATTCACAAAGGTCAACGTGCCATCTGGCAAAAACCGAGTAATCAGTTCGGTCTGATCTTCTACGACCGCTCGATACCGGGCTTCACTTTCTCTCAGCGTTGCCTCTACTCGTTTGCGTTCGGCAATTTCCCGTTCTAGTTCCCGGTTCGCGGTTTCCAACTGGGCTGGGCTAGGTAATGCCAGGGCTGTCGGTAGTAAGGACACCAGAGATACTGCCGTATAGAGTGACACCCCTGCCGTAGCTGATTTCACGGCACCCGATAGCCAGTAGAACGGCTGCCACAGTGTCCACACTTCCATTAGGTGGGTGGTTCCACAGGCTACGATGAAGGAGGCAAACAGCAGAAAAATCCAATCGAAGGGCAAATCCTGCCGCTTCCGCACGAAATAGAACAACGTGATTGGAATGGAATAGTAGGCTAACGCAATCAGGGAGTCGGCAATAACGTGCAGCCCTACCAGTCCAGGTTTCCATAGATAGCAATGTCCGTGGGGAATAAAGCCACTGGCGGTCAGAAATTCCCCAATGTGACCAATCATAAGAGTAATGAGGGGTAGAGTGATTGTCCCTGACCAGCAAGAATTGCCACTGGTTCAAGTAACTATCCGGATCATACGCACTGGATTTTGCAATTGGTCGATCGGATATCTAGTGATACAACTCATCTAATTCGGCATAGTCGGGCAGGGTGGTATCGATCGCGCGTCCCTGGCGCAACACAATGCGATCGTGCTGCGGGCGAGAAAATAGTTCACTGTAACGGCGTGCCTTGCACAACACCAGATCGGCGGGTAAGCCTACCCCGATTCGCCCAACGGTGGGCAAATTCATCAAGTCCGCTGGAGTCCGGGTGACGGCACTACACCAATCGCCATAGGGATGATCCAGATGGGCGATTTTAGTTGAGAGCGAAAATACTTCCAGCACATCATGATCGCCAAAGGCATGGAAGGGATCTCGACAATTATCATTGGCTAACGCCACCGGCACCCCTTTTGCTTTCAGTTCATGCAATAGGGTTACACCTCGCCAGCGCGGAGTCCGTCCCAACTGCCGATCTTGCAAATAGAGATTACACAATGGCAGACTGACAATGCCAATGCCTGCCTGTTTAACCCGGGCGATCGTGGTTTCGGCAACCTCCGGCGACTGCATTGCCAGACTACAGGCATGACCGCAGACTACTCGCCCTTGATAGCGATGGCGTAAGGTGGCTTCTGCTACTAGCCGCAAGGTGATGGAGTCCGGTTGGTTTGTTTCGTCGGTATGGAAATCGAGATTGAGATTGCGGTCTTTCGCCAGGGTGAATACCCGTTCAATCTGGGCCTCCACATCGGGATTCATATAAACTACCCCGCCCAAAATGCCCCCGATGTTCGCGATCTGGTCAGCCAGGGTTTCGCCCTCTGGTGTCAGCCAATAATCCAACGACACCAGCGACACCGCCTGAAGGATTAATCGGTCTGCCCATTCATCCCGTAAGGTGCTAAATACTTCTAGACTGATCGCCGCTTGCGCTCCAGCCGCATCAATATGGGTACGGAGGGCTTTCGTCCCGTGGGCATAGCTACACCGTAGCCCAAACTCCATGCGACGATAGACATCCTCGGCGTTCCAGTAAGCTCCATCTGTTTTGCAGGCATCGATCGCACTACCAAATGTGCCATCGGGGTTGGCGGTGCGTTCCCAAATATGTCCTTTATCAAGATGGGTATGAAGATCGACAAAACAGGGAAACACCATGCCCCCCTGCAAATCGATCGAAGGATAGTAATAGGAACTCAGAGTTCCGGCAGTGGCAATACTGGCAATACACCCATCCATGATTTCCAGGTCTACCAATAGCGAAGACGAGCGATCGCGGGACTCAGTAGGTGATGTCGTAGACCAATTGCGACTTTTGCCCTGCTTGCTTTTTACCATCAGGGATTCGGGAACATGGGCATTTTTTAGCCAGTAGTGACTCGACTCAAGCATCATGACAGTTAGGGGAATGGAAACCCCAGGAAACAAATGGCGTTTCTTGAGAATCCCATACATTGAGGTGGATCGACTATGGACGGAGGGAGAAGATGGGGAGATGGGGAGGTGGGGAGATGGGGAGTGGAGAGATGGGAGGCAACTCAACTTCTTGTCACAATAGGTAACGGTTTGTCGTTAAATTAAGGTCGGAATGGCTGTGATGGGGGAGATAGGATGAATCGGATGGGGACGACGGGCAAGCAACTCAACCCCGATCGGGTCATACAACAGGTTCAAGCTCTGTGGGCAAAGCATCCCCAGGTGATTGGGGCAGGCTTGGTACTCTGGGTGCTGGTGATCAGTGGGCTGATGCTGTTCTGGAACCTGGGAAACATTGGATTAATTGACGAAACAGAGCCATTATTTGCAGAGGCGGCTCGACAAATGACCGTGACTGGCGACTGGATCACGCCATATTTCAATGGCGATACTCGGTTTGATAAACCACCCCTGATTTACTGGCTGATGGCGATCGCCTACAAACTCTTTGGCGTAAACGAATGGTCAGCCCGTCTCCCCTCTGCCCTCGCTGCCCTCGCCCTGACTGGCATTAGCGGTTATACCCTCTGGCACTTCGGTCAACCCTCCCCCTCTCCTCCACTCTCCCTGTCTCTTATACACATCT
>NZ_JBLZFZ010000102.1:0-13297 GCF_050753385.1 Pantanalinema rosaneae CENA516 | reverse complement strand
TAATTTCACCCGTGGAGTTGAGGTGAGGACCTGCACACAAATCCCACCAGCAATCTTTGCCCATCTGTTTCTGGGTCAGGGTGTCCGCTGCGATGTGAAACAAGGAAGCCTCTGCCACACCTGGCAGGGTATCTGCACAGCCAATAAAGTAGCGTGTGATCGGTTCATCAGCAGGAATGCTGTCGAGGATTTCTAGTTTGTAGGGTTCGTGGAGTTGCTCAATTTCTGCCCGAATTTGTTCGCGATCGACCGCTTCTCGAATGATCGGCAAATTGGCGTTGATGATGCGGCGCATCTCGGTTTCAATCTGAGTGAGATCGTCAGGGGTGAAGGGGGTTTGGCGATCAAAGTCATAGTAAAAGCCAGTGTCTGTCCAGGGTCCGATCGTCACTTTGGTTTCTGGGAACAGCGTTTGCACTGCCATTGCCAGCACATGGGCACAGGTATGACGAAGCCGCCGCAACATTTCAGCACTGGTTGGGTTGGCATAGGGCGGAAGGACAGAACTGACCATAAGCTAAGCAAGAATGATAATCATTCTCAATTTAGCACGATTAGGTGCGGGGGGTGAAGGAGCGATCGCAGTTTCCCAGGACTTACAACAGGAGCAACTGTTAGAATTAATCGCATCACCTGCTCGAACAGTCCTATATTCATCAGTTCTATGTCCATTGCGATTACTGAAGCAATTACAACGATCGCTGAAGCAGAACGAAAATTTAAGCTGTCACGAACGGAAGATGCAGCATTTTGGGGGGGATGGCAAACTCCGTTGCCAGAACTTTCTGATGCTGAACGATTGCTTCTGGAGGAAGCACGGCGGCGATACCTCTACCAGCGATCGCAAGGACAATTATTAGAAGGGACTGTGACGTTATTGCTGGCATCTCCCCTACTGGCGATCGCAGGCTTTTATGATCCACCATTTCGAGTACGGGCAGAAGCATCGGTGCAGTTGACGCTGGAGGATGAGGAAGAGGTGCTGCAAGGACGAATTGATGTGTTGGTGCTGCTGAATCAGTTTTGGGTGGTGGTTTTGGAGTCTAAGAAAACGGCGTTGTCAGTCTGGACGGCACTGCCGCAAACGCTGGCGTATTTGATGGCAAATCCTCAGCCGGAGCAACCCAGTTTTGGTATGGTGACGAATGGCGATGAGATTCTGTTTGTGAAATTGGTGCAGCAAGAGCAACGGATGTATGGTCTATCACGGGTATTTGCGCCGTTTTCGTCTAGTCAAGAATTCCGCAATGCGCTGCAAATTCTGAAGCAAATCGGTCGGGCGATCGGAGAGAGTGTAGAGTAACTTCGGATTAGGGTTGGAGGTGGTGCAAGTAAAGGGGCGATCGCCAGAGCATGAGGCGTTGGTGGAACAGTTGGGGAAAGGGGAGTAGGAGGGGCGATCGCATCTTCCCATAACAGTAATCGCCCTAAACACTCACACCATTTACAATATCCTTAATAAAGTTGATGAGTCGTTGGTCGCCATTCTGACAATGTATTTGTAGCATTCGGAATACAGCAGCTTTCAAAAACGCTTTATCTTTAAAGCCATTACTCTCTTGAAAATCTGCATATCTTGAAATTGCATCAATTAATTCATTTACAGAAGTAGGGATACAGTTGAAAGCTTTACAATGATTCCCAAATTCTCTTAGGTAAGAGTTAAAGCCTTCGTTCAATACATCACGCTCATATCGTTCTCGTATTTTGAATACCTCATCCCATGTCCTCACTTCTTCAGAGTCAAAACTAAAATCAATTTCCCATCTTGGGAGAGGTGTTCCAATCTGTCCAATTGCCCCAGAGAAAGGTTGACTTTTATCTAAAGAAATTGCAATTGTTCTGTGGTGGTTATAAGGATCGAATGATTTACGTCGTGTACCATCTTCTTTCGAGATAATGTCCTGAACAAGCTTGTAGCGTGAATTGCATTTATTTCCCATTGGAACAAGGTTTCGCAAGTTGGCAGCAGCGAAGGGATACTTATGCTCTGGAAGGTAATGATCTAAGGCTTCTTGAGGAGCATCCAGTCCATCAAAATCTTCACAACCACAAAAAGGACACACACGATAGGAAAGGTTGTTATAAATCAATTCATACTGCTTCTTCCGAATCTCCAAATCAGTAAGGCTTGCAAACGCAGCTTGGAAGAGGATTTTGACTGGCTCACGAATCTCTTTTGGTAAATCAGTAATAGCCTCACATGCACAAGCGCCAGACAAAAGAAGAGCAATATTGTTTTGATCATTGAATGCTTGCAAAATTCGGCTGCGTTCGGAAATATCAAAGCTTTTGAGCGATGTCTGATAACTTTTCAACTTATCCCCTAGACTTAGTTTTTTAGGGTCAGGCTTTTCCGATACTTTTAATCGTCGTTTTAACCTGGTTCGATACGGTTCTGCAATAGCTTCAGCCCAGTCCGTCGATAGGTTTCCATTATCTAAATTTTTATGGATGAATTGTAGAATCTGATCTAAGCATTCGTGGAGCCAATTTTCTGCCGTCGCTGCAAGAGGATAACCGAAAAGCATTCAAACTCCGTTCTTGTTTGTTACTTGTCGAAGGTGATCAGCTAAAAATGCCTTCTCTACAGAGTTCCCCAAACCCTGAATTCCTGCTCTAATTTCTTCAGGGTTGTCACTCTTCATAAGCTCTTCAATTTCATCACGAGAGCGTTGAGAGATGGGTGGGCGAACTCCAAAGCACTCCTCAATGATTGTGTCGAAGGTTGAGCCAAACGTTTCAACATCGGGATTTTTGATTTGGATTTTTCCTTCTTCATTTTTGCTAAATATAAAAACTTTGTCTCTCTTCATGTCTGATGGGATAAAGGGTGCATGTGTCGTTAACAAGCAATCTTGCCTAGATGCTCTAGATGCTTCTCTGCGATCGCCATCCTTTGTAGGTAAATCAAGAATACGAGAAATGAACTTCACTCGCCACTGAGGGTTAAAGTGAGATTCAGGCTCATCTAATAGAAAAAGCACATTAGGAGACGACAACATACAAAACGTGCCCAGAAGCTGACCCATTTGATGCTCTCCATCAGAGAGTGATACATAATCCACTTCTTGGTCATCCATCTCTCCATCAATCTTTTGCTTGCGAAATCTGACTTGTTCAAATCGAAAGACCTTATCCTCATCTTGAGGCTCAGGAAGACGGGATGCAAATCTTCTTGTTCCTGTACCCTTCCGAAATCGATCGCGTATTTTCTTTGACAACACCAAGTCATTCAACATAGCAAGTTTGTGAAATGACGAATAAAGATTCAGCGCGTTACCCCAAAAAGAGCGAAATGCAGTTCTTGTTTGATCGTTAATCCAATAATCAAGTGTATAGGTTTCTGTTTTCTCATCATAGGTATAACAGGTGGCGCATCGCTGAAACTGATCGATATATTTTTCAAGTTCTTCTGTAAGTTGGATGCCTTTACGTCCAGTTTGTTTTACGATTTCTGAATTAGCTTTTGGGGCAGCAGAATGAGCTAGTTGAATGATGCAACGAAATGAGTGTAGATCTTTTAAATTTGCTTCTTTTAGCAGTGCCTCCCGTTGAGAAGTTTCACCCAGTAGAAGGTTAGCTACAAGAACTTCAAGATGTGTTCCATAATCAATTAACATCAACCGAGTATCAGGTATAGACTGATTACGAGTTTCAGTATTGAATGCCCCTTCTCTTACATCAGTTGCGTATCCACTACGGCTTACAAGAAATGGTAGGCTAAGTGTTTCATTGTCGCCTGATGTGTAGCCAACAATCTTCTGCGGAAGTAAGGCATGAGTTTCAGGATCGTTCAGATCACAATCGATCCAGTCATATTCATCCTCGTCTCTTCTCTGAATGATGAGGGATGGGCGTTTTCTATCAACGGCTTCTCGTGATATGCGAACACGAACAGGAATCTGATTATCTTCTGGATAAACTAGATACTCAATCTCAAATTGCAGGTCAGGATTACCTTCTATACGTTCCTCTTCACGAATGCAGGCATAGAACACTGATTGAAAGATCTCTGCGATCATTTGCAAAAACTGAGATTTCCCCGCACCATTGGGTCCAATAAGGCACAAAGGATCAAATGAAGAATAGTCACCGAACGGACTTCGTAACGAGCGATCTACCCCATCCAGTAGCCCCCCACAGGTTTTAGCAGAAATAATGTGGACGCGCAAAAGCTTCATTGATTTCTCCTAACGAAGCGCATTGATTCTGTTTCTTGGTCAAAGACTTGCATAAGGCTGGGATCAGCTTCACTCAGCAGGGTGAACAAGATGTCTTTGAACAAATCATAATTGCCAGAAATCTTTTCACGTAGTTCATCAAATGAAAACGTTTCCGTAGGTAATTGGCGAATTACCTCTTTGACAGACTCTTCAGTCATCTTGGACATCTTTGGCTTCTTATTGACTACAACTCGTTTGGGCTTAGCAAGCTGCTCGGCTCGAATCCGTTCTAACAAAACTGCTGCTGGTTCATCATTAGGGTCTTGTGGCATTAATTCACCTCGAAATGCCGTAGACAGCAATGCAGGTGTTATTTGCTCAACTCGCCTTAGAGCATTTTGGTAGCGAACTTCGAGGCGATCGGCATAGCTCAGAAGACTACTAGCACGACGAACAATTTCCTGTTGCTCATCAAGAGGAGGGAGAGGAAATTCAATATTGGCAAATCGTCCTGCACTAAGATGAGCAATGTTGGTTGTAATTTTCCCTTCTCTGCTGAACCGTCCACAGTGCATATAATGTCGGAATACGAGCAAAGCAAAATCCCGATTGACTATATCAAAGGCACGAAAACGAATCAGTGTATTGGTGAAGCAAGCACCGGGAAGCTCATCACGATACATTGCTGGTCGTCCTAGAAATTCAGGACTTTGCCCTTCATTGAGAAGGATATCGCCATACACAAGTTGATATGTCTCAAAATCTGAAGGAGGAAAATCCATCTCCATTACATCTGAAAGATCGATTCTATCCTCAAAAATATTTTGAACCCGAAGATAGGGGCGCATGTGCTGCCCAGAGTGATATTTGGGTGCCCGTTGTCTGCCCAACTGAATTTTGCCAACTTCTCGAATTAGTCTCCACTCCCAACCAGTAGGGAGCGTATTGCTATCCAGGTTTAATGCTTCAACAGGAACAGTGGTTTCACGACAATCCTCAGTAAGTTTTCCTGATATTGCAGCAGCAAGGACAGATTGACGAAATTGTTTAAGAACACGCGGTACACGATCGAGCCGATCGCGACAAACATCCACCCGCGCAAGCAATGAATCGAGCTTATCAGCAATCCGTTTTTGCTCATTGAGCGGAGCAAGTGGAGTGTCAATTTCTGATATTTTTTTGGGGCGTTGTTGCATGAAGAGGAGTTGCGGAGGGCGAGGCATGGTAAGTTTTAATCACCACAACCAAAACAAGCCATGAAACCTCAATACCGCATCCGCAACTGGTCTGAGTATAACGCTGGACTGAAGCAACGGGGAAGCCTCACCTTCTGGATTGAGGAATCGGTTCTGGAGCAGTGGGTGGTCGAAGATTTGAGCGGCAAACCAGGTGCGTCTGTCCTCTATAGTGACCTTGCGATTCAAACGATGGCGACTGTCAAAGCGGTCTATCGCCTGGCTGGACGACAGTGTCAAGGATTTCTCGAATCAATTTTTGAGTTGATGGAAATTGACTTGCCTGTGCCTGACCACAGTACACTATCACGGCGAATTGGGAACCTGAGCATTGACTTACCGATTGTGCCGAAACCGGGTGCTCGTCATGTGGTGGTCGATTCGACTGGGGTAAAAGTCTATGGTGAAGGGGAATGGAAAACCCGTCAGCATGGGGTGAGCAAGCGTCGGACTTGGCGCAAACTGCATCTAGGGGTTGATGAAGCTACGGGCGAGATTGTGGCAATGGTCGTGACAACCAATAATGTGGCGGATGGAGAAGTGCTAGAAGACCTCCTGGAACAGATTGAAGGGGAAATTGAACAGGTTTCAACCGATGGTGCTTATGACCATCGCCATTGCTATGACGAAATTGATGCCAAAGGAGCCAAAGCCGTGATTCCACCGCGCAAAGATGCCAAAATCTGGCAGCATGGTAATCGCAAAGGCAAGCCCCATGCGAGAGATGAAAATCTGCGTCACATCCGCAAACATGGACGCAAACGCTGGAAGCAGGATTCTGGCTATCATCGCCGCTCCATTGCCGAAACCACCATGTTTCGCTTTAAGACAATTTTTGGTGGCAATCTCAGCGCGCGTCAATTTGACAATCAAGCGGTGGAACTGTTCATCAAATGTGCTGCGCTCAACCGGATGATCCAGATCGCTAAACCTGATAGCTACAAAGTTGCAGCTTAATACCAGGACGACCTTAAGGCAGGTCTGGTCGTTTTTCTAATCATGCAACAAAGCCTTTTTTTGGCATTAACATTAGATAGAGCAATGCCTGCTGAGGCTTCAGAAATCTGTTGCCAATATTCAGAAGATTTCAAGAAATATGCGACGTATCTTGGCTCAGTGCTAGCGGAAGGAACAAATCGAATAAGATACGACGCAAATACTGCCGGGAATGGAGTATGACCGATTAAACTACTGAAACCAACAGAGCCAGCTCGTGATATTAGAATATCATTCGCTTGAATTAGATACCTGTCAATATCAGGTGGATCATCCTGACAGTATGGAACTGAGTTCCAATTTATTGGACCTTTAGTAATATCAGTTGTTCGTAGGAATTTGACAGAACCTTTATCAGTGGCTCTAGTTGTCCAACCGTACTGACCAGTACCACAAATACTTCCAAAGCTAGTCATTATCCAATTTCGTGGGAGCTTGCTCAAATTGGTACCTCCCAATCCTCAACCTGCAACCCATCCACCCGCCCAAACTCTCCTGTGTTGTGAGTGATCAGGGTGAGATTATTTGCTAGAGCGATCGCCGCAATCTGTAAATCATAAGCTCCAATGGGTGTTCCTTGAGTTTCTAACTGCGATCGGATCACCCCAAAGGTTGTAGCCGCAAGATCGTCAAACGGCAGCGAGATAAATTGCGCCAAGAATTTCTGCTGTAAGGCAAAGTTGCGTTCTGGATTGACACTTTTCATCGCCCCAAAACAAAGTTCTGCCTTGACGATCGAACACACCGCAATCTCATGATTTGGGACTGCCTCCAGTCTCTGCTTCAAGTTCAAATTCCTGCCCTTTAAATAGATGATGCAAACATTGGTATCAAGAAGATAGTTCATTCCAGGGATTCGCGTTCCGGTTGTTCGGGTTGAGGGTGTCTGAAGAATGAGTCATCCTGAATACAGCCGTAAAACTGCGAAAGATCGACTGCTTTCACCTCTTTGGGTTGGCTAGTTTGGTAGACAATGACAACCTCAATATCCGTATCCCTCATGTCAGGCAAATGAATCTTCAAAAGACCATCACTGCCAACATGAGATTTGAGTGTAATGCTGTGCATAATTTTCCCTCTATCCCTACAAACTAACCCTACAAAGTAAGATCCTCACCCAATTCTTGCAAAATTCCCTGCAATTCGGCTATAGCCGCTTCCAACTCCCCGATCGCCTCCTGAGCAAGGATGGCAGGTTCGGGCAACTCCCCGTTTTCCTCTTCACGCTCATCCTTAAGCCAGGAGATATCTAAATTGTCGCCCCGTTCAGCAATCCAGTCACGGGAAAACCGTCTAAAGCGTCCTTCTTCCCCCGTATCTATGCGTTGTGCCAAACTTGCGGCACCACCGAATGGATCATCCCCAAACGCCGCTTCAAACTTGGTAAAATGCTCACGCATCAATGATGTCCGCTTGCCAAACTGGGGCGTATTAGCCCGCAGGTCATATATCCAAACCTCTTTTGTATTGCCCTTTTCTCGCTTACCACGGGTAAAAAACAACACATTCGTCTTCACACCCTGAGCGTAGAAAATGCCAGACGGCAAGCGCAAAATCGTGTGGAGATTGCATTTCTCCATTAAGTCAGCCCGGATCAACCGCCCCACGTTGCTCTCAAACAGCACATTGTCAGGGAACACAGCAGCGGCACGACCACCAGGCTTTAACCCAAGATAAATGTGTTGCAAAAAGCAAAACTGTTTGTTGCTGGTGGGGAACTCAAAATCTTTGCGATCCGGTAAGCTGAGGTGGACCCAATCGGTTGGACAATTCTGAGGGATCTCTAAGCTCTGAAATGAGAGATCTCCAAGTCCATATTCAAGCTTTTTCTCCAAAGAGCGATCGCGTTTCCCAATAAACGACTTCTGGAGTGCGATACTTTAATGCTTGATGTGGACGCTCTTGATTATACCAATGAAACCATCGTTGGACTTCCTTGTTCAAATAAATTCCATCTTCAAACGCCATCAAATAAATCAACTCATACTTCAGCGATCGCCATAGACGTTCAATAAAGATGTTGTCATGACATCGTCCTCGACCGTCCATACTGGTCTGGACTCCAGCCGTCTTCAAGCAGGCTGTGAACGAGTTTGAGGTGAATTGACTGCCTTGATCGGAGTTAAAGATCAAGGGTTTGCCATAGAGAGCGATCGCCTCCTGAAGTGCCTCCAAACAAAAGGTGACATCAAGCGTGTTAGAAATCCTCCACGAGAGAACTTTGCGACTAAACCAATCCATCATGGCAACCAGGTAAAAATGCCCCTTCAACACTGGCAAATACGTGATGTCAGTACACCACACATGATTAGCCCCAGTCACCTTGAGATCCCGCAGCAGATAGGGATAGACCTGATGCCCCGGATGAGCTTGAGAGAGCCGAGGTTTGGGATAAATCGCTTCAATGCCCAACTGGCGCATCAAGCGTTGTACCCGTTTGCGATTCACTGCATAGCCCTGTTGGCGCAGCATCACGGTCATCTTCCGACTCCCGTAGAAGGGTGTTTCCAGGTATTGTTGGTCAATCAGCTTCAATAGGGTCAACTCCTCCTCGGGCAGCGCTTGGGGTCGATGGTAAAAGCTGGAACGGGCAATGCCGAGCAATTGGCATTGGCGCACCACACTCAGTTGCGGGTGGTCAGACACTACCAGGGCTTTTCGTGCTTCAGTCCCAACTGTGCTGACCTGCTGGCTAAAAAATCCCGTTCCACCTTCAATTGCCCAATCTGCCGATACAACTCATTGATTTGGGCTTGCTGGTTTTCATCGGCTTTCGTCGATTCGCTCCCCTTCTCAAACAGACTGCTGGCTTCCTCCAACACCTGCCGTTTCCAGTTGTTGATCATCGTCGGATGCACTTCGTACTGACTAGCCAACTCAGAGACGGTTTTCTCGCCTCGAATTGCTTCGAGGGCGACTTTAGCTTTGAATTGAGGGCTGTATTGCTTGCGTTTGTTACTCATGAACTACTCCTACCATTTCTTGAGTCGTTCAGAGCTTAACCCTCTGTCCAATTTTTGGGGACCACCTCAAGCCTCCACCTTTCTTACTACCAAAAGGTGGATTTGTCAGAATCAGTGTGGCTGGAGGCAGGGCTTGTCCATCCGGCGAAAGTGTATCACCATAACGAATGCCTGCACCTTGCGGATCAAAATCTATATTGTGCAGCATCAAATTCATTAATGCCAAACGTTGCGTGTCAGACACATGCTCCATTCCATAAAAGGTATTAGAGCGATATTTATCTTGTTGCTTTTTAGTCCAACTACTTAGATCGCTATGCCCTCGAATATAGCGATTGGCTGCAATCAAGAATCCGCCTGTACCCGCAGCAGGGTCTTGAATAATGTCCTCCAGCTTAGGACGCATAACATGCACCATGCTGTCAATAAGCGGACGAGGGGTAAAATACTGCCCTGCACCTGCTTTGGATTCATTGACATTTTTCTCAAGGAGTCCTTCATAGACATCTCCCATGCTTTCTTGCCGCGCGTTATACCAATCAAGCTTGTCTATTCCACTAACCAAAGCAGAAAGGGTATTGCGTTTATTGATAGAGGATTTCGCATCAGCAAAAATTGCTCTGACGATTATTGAACCCTTTTCTCCTAAGTGATCCAGAAGCTGCTTATAGAATTCAACCTGCTCAGATTCAGACTTGCTTTTAAGATCGTCCCAGCGATAGCCCTCTGGGATCTGGTTTTCAGCCCCCGTTTCCTTCGCCATCTTTAGAAACAGGAGGTACGTTAGCTCGATCATGTATTGATGAAACGATATGCCACCGTCCTTAAGGACGTTGCAAAGGTTCCAAAGTTTGGCAACGATGTCGTGGGTGACAGTACTCATAAGCGAAAATTATATCCCGCTCTTGTACCAAACTCCAGAACATCATCTAACCTGGCAGGGCAAACACATACAATTCTTTAGAATCTCAATAAGGGGATGCTTTAAGACTCTTATTGCAAAAAGCCTCATTGAAGATCGCTGCTCGAAACCAGGTTGATGCTGAGAGAGTCGCATATTACCTGGCTACTTCTGGAGACGATAGCCCAACTGGGGCAGTGCCATTGTCGTTAGAAAAATCATTAACTGGGTTGCCACAATACTGGGACCCGACGGCAAATTGAATGCCGCCGAAATCAGCATCCCAACCACAGCACTCAACGCCCCTAATCCTGCTGATAGCACCACGTAGTTGGTGAATGTTCGGCTCAGCAGTCGGGCAGCACAGGCAGGAATCACCACAAACGCACTCACCAGCAACACCCCGATCGCCTTGATCGAAATGCCCACTACCAGCGACAGCAAGACAATAAAGGCGGTACGATGAGCCGAAACCGAAACTCCACGGGCGATCGCCAATGGTTCATGCAAGGTCAGCAACATTTGCGTTCGCAACGTTAGACCAATAAATACCGTATACGCAATCAATAACAAACCACTAAAGACTAAATCCAGTTCTCGCACTGCCAGAATATCGCCAAATAGCAGGTTATTCAGTCCACCTTTGTACTGTCCGACAAAGCTGAGGGTGATGATGGCGATCGCTAGCGATGAAGAATAAATGATGTTGAGTAGCGCATCTGTCCATAAGCGAGTCCGTTCCAGCAGATACGTGACTCCCAGGGCAAAACAGACCGCAAAGGGCAGCAATACAACGGATGGATTAATGCCGATCAGTAAACCAATACTGATGCCCAACAAAGCTGAATGCCCTAAAGCATCACTGAAGAATGACAATTGGCGCAGGATTGTGAAGCTCCCCAACATGCCGCCCATCAAGCCTGTGAGAATGCCACCCAAAAGTGCCCGTTGCATAAAGGGAAGTTGGAACAGTTCGATGATACGGGTGAGTTCAGTAGGCATGGGGAGTGAGGTTAATGCTGATGTCGATAGCGAACAAATTCCGATCCATAAGCAGCAGAAAGATGATCAGGGGAAAGGGCGACCTCTGGAATTCCCTGACAAAGTAACGTGCGGTTCAGGCAGATAACGCGATCGCAGTGGCGGCGCACCATATCTAAATCGTGGGAAATTTGCAGGATTGCCCAGCCTTGCTCCCGTTTGAGTTGATAGAGCAATTGGTAGAATTCTGACTCCCCCCGCACATCTAATCCTGCTGGAGCTTCATCCAGGATCAACAAACGACGGGGACGCACCAGACAGTACGCCAGGAGTACCCGCTTGGTTTCGCCTCCTGACAACCCACTGATTAATTGATGCCTGAGATGGGCAGCATCGACCCGTGTCAACGCTTCACGAATGGCATAACGCCGTTTCCTCCGATTTGCCCAGGGCACCTGGAACCCTAACTTGTCCCATCCCAATCCCACCAGTTCTTCGACGGTGATGGGAATACGGCGATCGAACAGAAAGTTTTGCGGCAGGTAGGCAATTTGCTGACGGATAGCAGGCGCGAGAAACCCTCGCCGAGACAGCGGTTGCCCCAGGATAAAAATATCTCCTGTTTGACGGGGCAGAATGCCCAGAATCGCCTGCACCAGCGTACTTTTACCCGCGCCATTGGGTCCAACGATCGCCGTATCTGTACCACTCTCTAGAGAAAATGAAACATCCTGCACCGCCGCATAGGTTTCGCGATAAACCGTCAGTTGCTCAACCGATAGCACGAGTTCTCTCAAGCAACCCTCCTAAAACCGAAACCCAACTCTCTGCGGCACAGCAGCAACGGGTTGCGGTGTCCAGAGGGGGAGAAAGGACTGAGTTGATTGCCCGGTAAAAGCGCTCGCCAAAGTTTTGACATTCTGCCGCATGGTGGTGAGGTAATAATCGGGTTGGAGTGCCTCAGGACCACCCGTTTCGAGTGGGTCAAAGGTGCTCACCCGCACGTTCAAATCCTTTGCCAGTGATGCAAACGCATCCTGTCCACTCTGGGGTTCGGTCAGGAGTGTTTTTAAATTGGTTGTTTGCACCGTATCCATGACTCGTTTCACATCATCCGGCGAAGGATTACCTTCTGGTACATCGACCAGGAACGTTGCCTTCAAGTTATAGCTTTCGGCAAAGTAGGGCGCAAAGTCGTGAAAGGCAACAAACGTTTTCCCAGCATAGGGTTGCAGCAGTTTGGTAGTTTCGGCATCCAACTCCCGTAACTGCTGAATGTAGGCGGCTGCATTGGCGGTATAAATTTCTTTTCCTGCTGGGTCTGCCGCAATCAGTCCATCCCGAATGTTTTCGACCTGTCGAATTGCCCGCTTTGGATCCAGCCAGATATGGGGATTGTACTTTCCATGTTGATGACCATGTCCGGCTGCTGCTTTTTCATTTGCCCCATGATCATGGTCATGGTCATGGGCTTCCCCTGCGATCGATTCTGTCGTAATGGTCTGTACACCCTGACTGGAATCAATCACCTTCAGGTTGGCATTCCCTGCATTTTTAACCAGATCCTCCAGAAACTCCTCCATTTCTAGCCCGTTCTGCACCAGCACATCAGCTTTTGCCAACCTCTGAGCATCTTCCGGCTTTGCCTGATAATCATGGGGACCAACATTGGTAGGTAACAGTTGAGTCACCTCTGCCCGATCGCCCGCCACCGCTTTTGTAAACTGAGTCATCGGCAAGAACGTTGTCACCACCTGCAACTCATCTGCTGTCGCCGCCGGAGACGATTGTGCTTGTGAATCCGAGTTCGTAGTGGGTGCAGTCGTGGCACAACTTCCCAGGCTAAGCGCGATCGCAGACACTACAACAACCGACAACCGACGAATGAGGGTTCTGGATGATTGTAATCTTGTTTCTGAATGAATCATCTGATATATCTTTTCAACTAATTGATTAACTGGGTGAGTGAATGGGTGACGGGTGGATGAGTGGAGGGGCGATCATTTCCCTACCCCCTATTCCCCACTCCCTATCTCCTGTCTCTTATACACATCT
>NZ_JBLZFZ010000101.1:0-14009 GCF_050753385.1 Pantanalinema rosaneae CENA516 | reverse complement strand
AGATGTGTATAAGAGACAGCCCCGCATCTCCCCCTCCCCTCATCATCCTCCTCACCTCCGGCGATCCCCTCTTCTTTGGACTGGGACGCTTACTTTTGGCTCACTTTCCGGCTGCACAACTCACTTTCCATCCCCATCTCAGTTCAGTCCAACTCGCCTTTAGTCGGTTGAAACGACCCTGGCAAGAGGCGCGACTGATTAGCGTTCATGGACGATCGCTCGATGCCCTGATCCAAGCCTTGCAACAAGGCAGTGATCAACTCGCCGTCTTAACGGATGGTACGAATACACCAACGGCGATCGCAGCGTTAGTTGATTCCCTTAATTTGCCCAGTCGCTATCAAATTTGGGTGTGTGAAAATTTAGGTGGCAACGACGAACGCATCACTGAACTGTCTCACCATCAGCAGATTGAACAATCCTTTGCGCCATTAAATGTAGTGGTGTTACTCCGGCAAACGGCTGTTGTATCCTCTCCACCGTTAGACCAACTGCCACTTTTGGGATTACTCGATCGCGACTTCCTCAGCTTCAGCGATCGCCCTGGACTGATGACTAAACGGGAAGTCCGCATTCTGGCGTTAGGCGAACTGGCACTACACCCTAACCAAGTGGTTTGGGACATTGGGGCAGGTACAGGTTCCGTCTCTGCGGAAATGGCTCGCCTCTGTCCAAGTTCTCAGGTTTACGCGATCGAAAAAACAACGGCTGGCATCACGTTAATTCAGCAAAATTGTCAGCGCTTACAAGTATCAAATGTGATTGCCATTCATGGCTCTGCTCCAAATGTCTTAGAGCCACTGCCAACTCCCGATCGCATTTTTATTGGTGGTAGTGGCGGCAACTTAACCGCGATTTTGGATACCTGCGGCGATCGCCTCTCACCTCACGGTCGGATTGTCCTGGCACTCGCCACCCTGCAACATTTAGGGACAACTTTATCCTGGTTAGATCAGCACCCTGGTTGGAACCATCAGTTACTCCAGGTACAACTCTCGCGGTCAGTCGCGATCGCGAACCTCACTCGCTTTGCCCCCTTGAATCCAGTCACGTTAGTTGTCATCGAGCGGTGATGAGGGAGATAGGGAAATGAGGAAGATAGGGAGGTGACTGAGTTACTGAGCGAAGGCAAGCACTCCTCCTGTGAGCAGCATCAAAAGGAGTCCAATTCCACCCGCTAGTGGCTTGCCAGCTAATCCAGTGAGCCATGCGGAGCCCTGCCCCGTATATTGAATGATGTCAGCCGTATCCAAACTGGCAATGCCCCAAATCCACCCGGCATGAAGTCCACAGGCAATCCCCAAGCTACCGTGATCGATCCAGCGAGCCAGAACGAGTACCATACCCATCAACCAGAGTCCTGGGAGTTGAGGGACGATCGCGCGACCTTCCCACACAAGATGTAACAGGGCAAAGATCAAGCTAGATAAACCAGCGGCTAACCAGGGTAGATAATCTTGCTGTAACTGATTCAAGACAAAGCCGCGAAAGATCAGTTCCTCCGTAAAACTTACCCAAAGTCCTAACAATAAAGTTGGGAGTAGCGCTGCTTGCAGGTTAGCCCAACGATCGGGATTCCAGGTTAGCCAACCAACCCATTGCTGTAATCCAAATAGGGCGATTAATCCCAAAATACTGATCGAGAATCCTATGCCCACTGATTGCAAAAATGCCAGATTCCAGGTGATGCCATAGGCAGAAAATGGGACGACTGTTAGCTGAGCCGCCAGCCATAAAACCAGTGGGGCGATCGCATAAAGAGAAGCCACCAGGGGTAATTTTTGCTGTAGGGTTAAGACCTGCGAGGGTCGCCATTTGATCACAATTGCTATCGGGATGGCGATCGGTAGCCACATCAGAACCCAGACAACAAAAAACAAGGCAATTTGCCAGAGAGCCGATAATGCTGTAACGGGGTGAGCGAAGAAATAGTATGCTCCCAAAACTGCCATTTGTGATTCGGGGAGGAGATATGGGGGCTGTGATCAGTTGATTGGGATGATGAGAAATTCTTCGATAAAAATTTCTCATCATCTTTCATCCTGCTGTTTAATTTTGTCACGAATCTATGGCTGTCATCAGCCTGGAACCGCTCTGCCCATCTCCTGGTTTTGACAGCGCTATGATGGAACACTTAGAGTTCCTTAGATGTTCAGCTCGGAAGAGTTTGCTTGAGTTCAACGTTACCGATGATCGGCTCACTCTAGGTGGGGAATGAACCAGCCAGATCGCTCTTTCACAACCTAACGCGGTTGACGATCGCCGCACTACAGACAAGCACGAATTGAACTGGAGGTGAATAGGGGATGTACGCTCAGAAGCGAGCGCAAATGTGCCAACAATCGATCTATTCTAATGAAGCGCCATTATCATCGCTATCATCGACATCCAGTTGAATTAACCGAATGTGCTTATAACCAAGTTTGATCTCAAACTCATCTCCTGGCTTTAATCCCATCGCCTGGGTATAAGCAGCCCCGATGACAATCTGACCATTCTTATGGACACTAACTCGATAGGTTGGTTCCCGTCCACGTCCATCCTTGGTGCCTTCTGGATTCAGGGGAATTCCCTTCGCTACCAACAAGGCATCATAAAAATCAGTCAGGTTAACACGAGTCTGGTTATTCTTTGTGAGGGTGTAGTAACCACAACGTTTGGCTGTTTCTCGTCGTGGTAAGTGTGACAGTTCTTTTACTTTTTGAAGTAAAGCTTTTCCTGTCAATGGAGTCGTTGGGGTTTCAGTCATCTCTCTACAAATATCCTGAAAACTTCAGGGCGAAGAATAGCCGCTTAAGGATATACCTAGCATTATTAAAAATATATCCTTAAATTCCTGGATTTTAGCAATTAGCTATCTAGAAATTCTATCATTTGTATTTTTGATTCTAAATTCACATTACTTGTTAATCACAACACCAACTCAATCATCACTATCAGGAAGAATGTGAGTCTGCTAGAGGAATGATCAGGGATCACCGATACCAAGCAGGATTGACCGAACAGCAACGCCAAAACTGCGATCGCCAACAGGCAGGCTACTATTAAGATTATTAAAATAAATATAAAGTTGTGGGTTTAATTCAGCGAAATTAATGGCGTAGCTAGTTTC
The DNA here is from genome assembly GCF_050753385.1 of Pantanalinema rosaneae CENA516. Lineage (NCBI taxonomy): Bacteria > Bacillati > Cyanobacteriota > Cyanophyceae > Leptolyngbyales > Leptolyngbyaceae > Pantanalinema > Pantanalinema rosaneae. Next base: position 10,897 of record NZ_JBLZFZ010000101.1, on the reverse strand, counting down.
CAAAGTCAGGTTAGCCGTTCTCCTGAACGAACGAACTGTAACAAAATGTCGTTAAGGTAGATACTCACTTGGGGACGATCGCCCGGATGTTTCTCAGTGGAGCCGTCGGTTAGAATCAGGATATTCGGGTGGACTGATAGTGAGTATTCGCTAACCCTCTATACATCTTTCTAGATCTATTGGGGTCAAGTCACAAAAAGGCTTTTTTGCCAAAGTTTTCTTTGCACCCGAATTAAAGGTTGATCACTTCTTCAGGTTTGACGAGAAACCCTATTCAGAATGCAAATTATCTTTAAAGTTATTCGGCAAGATCCCACAACGGCACTCAGAATTCAGGCGTATGCGCTGGATGTTGATCCCAGTAATACCATTTTGGATTGTTTGAACCAGATTAAGTGGGAGCAAGATGGGACATTAGCGTTTCGCAAGAATTGTCGCAATACAATTTGTGGCAGTTGTTCAATGCGAATCAATGGACGATCGGCATTAGCCTGTAAAGAAAATGTGGGTAGTGAACTGAAGCGGCTAGAGCAGTCATCGCCAAATAGCGATACTATACCGGAAATCACCGTGGCTCCGATGGGCAATATGCCTGTCATTAAGGATCTGGTCGTCGATATGCAAAGTTTTTGGCGCAACTTAAAGGCGATCGATCCCTATGTCAGTACCGCCGCTCGGCAGGTTCCAGAACGCGAATTTCTGCAAACCCCCGAAGAACGATCGCGATTAAATCAAAGTGGCAATTGCATCCTCTGTGGTGCCTGTTATTCCGAATGTAATGCCCGAGAATTTGATCCCTCCTTTGTGGGGCCCCATGCTTTAGCCAAAGCTTACCGTATGGTGGCAGATACACGGGATGCCGAAACTGAAAATCGCCTGGAAGCTTATAACCAGGGAACGGCAGGTGTGTGGGGCTGTACGCGTTGCTATTACTGCAATGCCGTCTGTCCAATGGAAGTGGCACCGCTCGATCAAATCGGCAAAATTAAAAACTATATTTTGCAGCGCAAAGACGACCAAGCCAGTCGATCGATACGTCACCGCAAAGTTCTGATTGAACTGGTGAAACAAGGAGGATGGATTGACGAACGCTTGTTTGGACTCAAAGTAGTTGGCAATTCCTTCCGCGATCTACGGGGCATTCTCAGCTTAGCTCCCTTAGGGGTACGCATGATTGCCCGTCGTAAGTTTCCCGGTCGGTTTGAAGCCTCTGAGGGCACAGCTACAGTGCGATCGTTGATTGAGTCAGTCAAGGGCTTAGATCAGCCCCTTCAGTTCGAGTTAGCATCAGATACGCCCGAACCTGTAGGAGGTTAATCATGAGTACCAAGACTACCCCAAAGTCCTCTCCATCCACGACTGAACCCGCTAATCAACCCGAACCTGCCTTTGGTTGGACTGCCTATGCCGAGCAAATTAACGGACGCTTTGCCATGCTCGGATTTTTGGGATTAATTCTGATTGAGGTACTCACAAAACAAGGGTTGCTTGCCTGGTTAGGCTTACGGTAGCCAACCCTGCCCTCTCCCCAGGGAGAGGGAATCAGCGTTCTAGCGCCCTTCTCCATAGGAGAAGGGTTGGGGATGAGGGCAAAGAGGTTAACAGTTTTACAGGTTATTTAATCCAAGCTCCTAAGCACTGGTGAGGAAGTGCATCACATCGCCCTCTGCCACCACATATTCCTTGCCTTCACTGCGGACTAAGCCTTTATCCTTCGCCGCCTTCATAGAACCATTAGCGACTAGATCCGCATAGGCGATCGTTTCGGCCCGAATAAAACAGCGCTCAAAATCAGAGTGAATCACCCCAGCCGCTTGGGGCGCTAACATACCCGCATGAATCGTCCAGGCGCGGGTTTCTTTGGGACCCGTGGTGAAGTAGGTACGCAGACCCAACAATTCATAGGTGGCACGAATCAGGGATTTTAGCCCCCCTTCGGTCACCCCTAAGGACTCTAGAAAATCTCCCTGTTCGGCGGCGGGTAAATCAATCAGTTCCGACTCCACTTGGGCAGAAACCACCACAACCTGAGCATTCTCGGTTGCCGCGATCGCGCGAACCTGCTCCACCCACTCATTTCCCGTTGCCAGGTCATCCTCCGAAACATTGGTGACATAAATAATCGGTTTGCGGGTCAGTAGCCCCAATGGTTTAATCACCAGTTCTTCTTCGTCCTTCAGTTCGACCGATCGCGCTGGTTTGCCTTCATTCAGAACGGGCATCAGCTTTTCCAGGGCTTCCACTTCAATTTGAATTTCTTTGTTGCCTCTGGCTTGCTTACGGGCGCGATCGAGGCGCTTTTCAATCTGTCCTAAATCCGCCAATGCCAATTCCAGGTTGATCACTTCAATGTCGCGGATCGGATCAACGGAACCAGACACATGAATAATGTCATCATTCTCAAAACAGCGCACCACATGGGCGATCGCGTCCACTTCCCGAATATTGGCAAGAAACTGGTTGCCCAATCCCTCGCCTTTACTTGCCCCCTTCACCAACCCAGCAATATCGACAAACTCCACCCGCGCTGGAATAATTTCAGCCGACTTGGAGATATCCGCTAACACCTGTAGGCGCGAATCCGGGACTGCCACCACTCCAGTATTCGGTTCGATCGTGCAGAACGGGAAGTTGGCAGCAGTTGCCTTGGCATTCGCCACCAGGGCATTAAATAAAGTTGATTTTCCGACGTTGGGCAGTCCAACAATTCCAGCTCTTAACATGGATTTCCGCTCTCAGGTTGACCCGTAATAAACAAGACTCCGCCCGATCGACGGAGTGCATGGCAACCTCTATTGTAAATTTTGGCTTCACAAATTTGGCATCGTCTAGGGAACTGTCTGGGGAATTGGTGCCGGGACGGGTTGCGGAATCGGAGCAGGCACAGGTTCGGGAGCAGGACCGGGAATCGGTTCGGGCACTGGGCCGGGGACGGGTTCAGGCACCGGGTTAGGGTTGGGTAAAGGATCGGGAGTGGGTAGGGGTGGGTCAGGCGTGTAAATCATCATGGCGAATCACTGCATATCACCCTACCAGCCTAAATAGCCACACTCCGGCTGACATCTGTCCAAATAGCGACCTTGAGAGAGAAGTTATCTTTGATATCCATGAATTGCCAGCAAACTCACCGTGGGAACCGTCCCAAGCGGGGTCAAATCCGTTAAAGTGTTCCAAAGGTTAATTTAACTTCCAGTGAATCGTGGCTTAAATCAGATCCAGAATTGAGTTATGGGTAGGGGCGAACCCGGATTTGCGCGTACTACCTAATTAGGAAGTTAATCATGCCCTGATCTTTCATCTTGAGCGAACTACGTTCTATGCCCTGGACTCGGATTCTCAGTGGAGTTGTTGCGATCGTTGTTGCCCTAACCATGATTGTGTTAGGCGGTTGGTATTTCACGATCGGCTTCGGCATCATTATTTATTTAGGACAGTTAGAGTATTTTCAGCTTGCTAGAGCCAAGGGAATCGCTCCAGCCGCTAAAACCACCCTGGCAGTCAGTCAAGCATTATTAATCATTGCCAATTTGTCACCCACGCTGGCAGATGCGATTTTCCCCGTTGCCGGGACATTCATCTGTTTTTATCTATTATTTCAGCCCAAATTCGCCACGATCGCGGATATTTCCGCCTCCATCATGGGCTTATTTTATGGTGGCTATTTGCCGAGCTACTGGGTCAGATTGCGATCGCTCGGTCAAGCTGAGGTCAGTAACCTACCGCTCAATGGCTTCTTGCCCCAGGATTGGCTCAACTTGAGTGCTTACCCGCAGGGGCTAACCACTGTTCTGTTAGCCTTTCTCTGTATTTGGGCGGCGGATATTGGCGCCTATCTGTTTGGTAAATCCTTTGGTCGGACTCGCCTATCAGATATCAGTCCCAAAAAGACGGTTGAAGGAGCAGTCTTCGGCGTTACAGCGAGTATTGCCGTGGCAATCTCTGGTTCCTGGTATTTGGATTGGTCGGGTTGGCCCGCGACCGGAGCTGCCCTAGGCTTACTGATTGGCATGGCCAGCCTATTAGGCGATTTAACAGAATCCATGATGAAACGGGATGCTGGGGTCAAAGATTCGGGTCAACTGATTCCCGGTCATGGTGGCATTCTCGATCGAGCGGATAGCTACGTGTTTACGGCTCCACTGGTGTTCTACTTTGTCACCTTGATTCTGCCACTGCTACCCCAGTGAATGGCTTCAACAAAATAGGGCGAACAACCTGCTCGCCCTACTAAGTCGCACTCTTCCGTTTAGCAGTTAGTTAGACGCGATCGGCGGTTCCGCGATTTCGTCATGACCATAGTGCACCGTCTTGACCCACTTCAGGCGCTTGGGTCGCACTGCCATCCGCGCAGTCGTACTCGCCACCACCGGAAACCAGTGAAACATATAGAGCACACCATAGAGTGCCTGAAACAGATGGGCAAGCACACTAAACCGAGATTCCGGAGGTAGAGACGGCGTAAAGGACTTAGAAGCACTGGTCGCCGCGATCGCTCGTTCTGCCCGTCGAACTCGTCGCACTCCAAATAGCATCCCAAAAATTGAGAGGGTGACAGTCAGGCTGGCGATCGGTCCGTAAATTAACGGACTATTGCGGAGCACTGCCATCAGTAAGTCAGGAATGGCGGCGGTGGGTAGAAAATATTGGGTAATCCAGAACATGATCAGATCAAGGGTTTTGGAAGTGCCCATCCGGTTCCGCACCAACGGTTGCCAGTAGTCCAGATACCGTTGATAGCCCCCTTCTGCCCAGCGATTGCGTTGATGCCACAGGGCGATCGCCTGAGTCACACCCTCCTCTTGCACCGCCGGAATCGTTGTACACTCAATATCCCAGCGATGTAAATGCAGCCGAATCGTTAGATCTAAGTCATCGGTAATGGTTTCTTCATTCCAACCGCCGCAGCTTTCCAGAGCCGTTCGCCGGACAAATTGACCATTGCCACGCAGTTCCCCAATCCCCCCGATCGCAATCCGTTGTTGCTGAAAGTAGGCATCCAGGGACATTTCCAGAATTTGCCCCCGAATCCACAGATTTCTAGGCGGATTGGCGATCGCTTTGCGAACCTGAACTGCTCCTAATGTCTCGCGGCGAAACAGAGGGAGAATGCGCCGCAGGAGATCCGGTTGCACCTGGGCATCGGCATCAAACACCCCAATAATGTCGCCTTTTAACAAGGGCAAAACCTGATTCAACGCCCCAGATTTACCCCCACTCGCTCCCGCCGGACGATGGAACACCCGCAGTTGTTTGTACTCTTGGGTCAACTGTTCTAACACTTTGGGCGTTTGATCGGTACTGGAATCGTCAATCACCCAAAGTTCATAACAATCGCTGGGGTAATCCAGGTTGCACAGCAATTTGACCAGCCGACCAATCACCGCTTCCTCGTTTTTTGCCGCCACCAGCAGGGATACCTGAGGTAACTTGCCTTCCGCATCGGGTGACAGCGGTTCGGGCGGGGGGAGGGGACGGGCAAACAAAATCCGCACCGCATGGATGCCCATCAGCGTCGTTAGCCCCAGAATGAACCAGGAACCCCAGGTAGAAAGATGCAGGGCGATCGTGCCACTCCAAATCACCACTAAGGCAACGGCTGCCCGACGACGGCGGCTCCCCGTGCGATAAGGTTTATTCTCCGGGGGGTCATCCATCTCAGGCAAAGCAGACAGGTCAGCGAGTAGGGCACTAAGCGGTTCTAGCTCGTTGTAAGAATCGTTTCCGGGCAAGGAACTCTCCGGCATAGGTTACTTGATTTAACCACCAATACTTGTCTAAACCCTTGAAGAAGCTAGGAATCAGATAACACCAAACGGTGCAACCCTCACACACCGAGAGCTTACCCTGCGACTGACGATAGCTTTCAACAACTTCTGATTCCTTGTACAGGTCGTATAGACGACCGTTAATGGGAACTCCGGTTTGAGCAAAGTGGTAGCAGGGTAGCAGCAACTCATCATGAGGTGAAATCGCAATGACCGCGTCCACCGCTTTACAGCGAGGATTATTGGTGTCGTTGCCACCTGCTTCAATAAAGGCGAGTGCAGCTTTATTGTAACCAAGATTGTCGTACTGTTTGGCAGCCGTCTCGATCGCGGTCACCATATCCGGAGTCGGGTTTTTCTTAGAGTTATAGTTGCTGTGCGCGGTGAAAGCGGGATTCAACCAAATTCGTGCCCCCAGCTTTAGCCCTAATTCCGCCACTTCCCCAATCCGGTTGTAGTTCTGAGCCGTAACCGTATGATTCAATACCGGGTACTCACCGAGGGCATGAGCAATTTCGACCGATTCGACTAAGGTATCAAAAATTTTTACGCCTCTCGACTGATCGTGGGTTTCAGCATCCGCACCATCCAGCGAGAAATTGAGAAAATCGACCAACCCTTGCATTTCCTTCGCCCGCTTGGGGTACAGGATGGTGTTGGTGGTCATGCTGGTCATGAACCCCTGGCGTTTAGCCTCAGCAAAAATCTCAGCGACATCCGTTCGTAGTAGCGGTTCACCTCCTGTGAAATCTACATACTTAACATTGAGGCGACGGAGATCCCGCAGATTCTGCTGAATGGTGGCAAAATCGGCTTCCTGTTTTGGTTCTAATGCCCAAATATCGCAAAAGTGACAGCGAGCATTACAGCGGTAGGTGAGGTAATAATTTGCAACCAGAGGTGCCATAGGGTTCTACCGTAAAGTTTTCTCAAAAAACCACAATAAATCTAACAATAAAGTAAAACAAGGGCATCTTTAGAGAGATTTTTGATATTGGTCTTCAGAAAGGTTCGATCCGCCGATCGCCCCGGCAGTGGACGAGCTTTACCCAATGTGTTGCAGATTAATGCAAGATTGCGTCTCTCTCAACATTTTTGGGAATACTGACAATCAGGACAAAACAGGTTGATAGAGCTCTAGATTCGGGGTATCCCTTGAAGCGGCGATCGCCAGTCAGGGTAAGACTCATGGCGCTTGTACTAGCAACATGCAAGCACCAACTAGAATTTCTAGCTGGGAAAGTGTATATTCCCCACACCAGCCTGTTGTCGTCTCAGTTCACTCTACCTTTGTCCTTTCCGATCGACAGAACTATAAGGAAATAGCACATGTCCATCGACAAACTTCAGCCTGCACCGAATCAGCAGGTCGGTGTTTATACTCCTTACTACCCGCAGCAAGCTAAACGATCGCTCTTACCCTATGCCATCAGCCTCTATCAAAAAGGGGTATTTGAAGGCAAACGGAAAATTGAAGGGGGAGAAGGCATTCCCTTTGTAGCAACCTGGAATGTCTCAACGTTACCCGCTGACTTAACCCGTTGCCGGATCCAATTTGATGGCAATACTGAGTTGAGTTATGAGTTAACGTTAGCGAACTTTGAGTTTGTAGATTTCCTGATTGAAGTCATTATGAACTTCAAGCGGTCTCGCCTAACCGATTTTTCGCAAACCTTTTATCGCAAGCTACTGCGGTTGGATGAGTAATTTCTGTTCTATTCATCATTGGTCATTAGTCATTGGCATCAGGCGATTTACACATGACAAATGACCTTTTTATTCTCAATGGATTTACATCCTCTGATCTAAAGATTAAGAGGCTGTTTGAACAGTCAAAATAGCTACCCTAATTGCCGCCCTCCTAGCCCCCCTTCCACGCTGCCGTCCGGCTATATTCTGGGGAACCGGATTCAAAGGTTCTCAGAATTGAGAGTTGGGGGCGGTTCGGATTGTGATTTCAGTACTATCCACCTAATAATTCATCCATACCATCTGGGGGTGGAGAACATGGCTTGCCTCGGCATGGGTTAACCGCCCAATGCCTAAAAATTGGTGATTTTCGTCCTGAACTCGTAGCACTACATCGTTCACGAAATGACTGCTATTTGCGATCGCAATCCGTTGTCCCTGACACCAGCGTTTCGCTTCACTTTCAGGTAAGTTAATTTCAGGTAAATGAGTTAATGGAAATTCGGCTGGAATGCTCTGGAATGTTCCAGCTTGAATCTGAGCTTCTAGCATTTCTAGAGTCAGACTATTACTTAGGTCAAAGCCACTACTAGAAGTCCGTAGTAATTTAGCCAGAGTACCACCTGTTTTTAAGACCTGACCTAAATCCCGCGCGATCGCTCGAATATATGTACCAGAACCACAGATGATCGCCAGATCCAGTTCCGGAAAATCCCCCGATCGCCAGTCCAATAGTTCTATTTTATAAACTTCAATCATGCGAGGTTGCACATTAATTTCAGCTCCAGTTCTTGCCAGATCATATAATCGTTTTCCCTGGACTTGAACCGCACTGTAATTAGGCGGAATTTGCTGAATTTTACCTTGAAATTTTTGTAAAGCTGCCGTCACTGTTTCCAGATTCAAAGTGGTTGAAACAGGCTGCTTCGCTAAAATCTCACCTTCTAAATCATCCGTTGTAGTAATGACTCCCAGTTGAATAGTGGCTTGATATGCCTTATCTGAGGGTAAGTATTGCAGTAGACGGGTAGCTTTTCCTAGCGCGATCGGTAACACACCAGTAGCCGCTGGATCCAGGGTTCCGGCATGTCCAACTCGTTTGAGTTTGAATAACCGCCGAACTTTAGCCACACAATCATGGGATGTAAAGCCTGCGGGTTTATTTAAATTAAGAAATCCGTCCACACAATACCTTTTGAAGTCATGCTGCTATTAATTATACCAGCGTGGTGAAAAGTAGCTTTTCGCTATTGTTGATACTCTAGCGACTGTTTACCGAAAGTGAGGTAATAGTGGTATTCTCAATAGGTTTAGCGATCGTCCCTAATTGTGATGAAAATTGCCACCTGGAATGTTAACTCAATTCGCACCCGTCTAGAGCATGTCAAAAATTGGCTAACAGCGAATCCCGTCGATATTCTTTGCGTTCAAGAAACGAAAGTTGTCGATGAGTTATTTCCTGATTCAGCCTTGACTGAAATGGGCTATCAATCAGTAGTTTCTGGACAGAAAAGCTATAACGGGGTAGCGATTTTTAGCCAGACTGCTATGAGTGAAGTCAGTCGGGGATTCGCTGCTGTTTTAGGAGATACTGTTGCAGATTTAGATGAGCAAAAACGGGTAATTACAGGTGTAGTAAATGGCATTCGGATTGTCAATCTCTATGTGCCTAATGGTTCCGCGATCGGTAGCGATAAATATGCCTATAAATTACGTTGGTTTACTGCGCTGCGAGCTTATCTCACGACCTTATTACAACAATCTGAACAGGTTTTAGTCTGTGGAGACTTTAATGTTGCCCTGGAAGATATTGATATTCACGATCCTAAAGGACGCGAGAAGCAAGTCATGGCAACGGATGCCGAACGCCTAGCTCTGCAACAAGCTGTACTCGATCTTGGGTTAGCCGATGTGTTTCGTAAATTTACACCGGAGGCGGGACATTTTAGCTGGTGGGATTATCGCACTGGAGCGTTTCGTCGGAATGCCGGGTGGCGAATTGACCATATCTATCTCACGCCAGCGTTATACGACTGTGCGATCGCCTGTGAGATTGATCGCACTCCCCGAGAACTAGAGCAACCGAGTGACCACACTCCCGTAATTGTGACTTTAGGCAGTTGGCACTGATCCCCAATTCCTTGTTAGGTTTTAGGAGTCAGCCATCGCAGCATCAACGATTATGTTCTTAGTCACTGGAGCTACTGGCGGATTGGGTCGGCGGATTGTGCGATCGTTGCGGGAGCGAGAGTCTCCTGTGAGAGCATTTGTGCGGCTCTCCTCCCGATATGGAGAATTAGAACACCGGGGAGCCGAGATTGCGATCGGAGATTTGCGACATGAACGAGATATCCAAAAAGCCTGCCAGGGAACGCAATATATTATCAGCGCTCATGGTTCAAACGAGCGATCGGGGGGTGATGCCGAACAAATTGACTATCAAGCTAATATTGACCTGATCGATCAGGCAAAAGCCGTCGGAGTTCAGCATTTTGTGTTTATTTCCGTTTTAGGTGCCGATCGAGGTTACGAAGATGCGCCTGTGTTTAAGGCAAAGTGGGCGGTCGAGAACTATCTGCGTTCCAGTGGCTTAAACTACACCATCCTGCGCCCCTCTGGCTTTGCCTCGAATCTACTACCCCTGGCAGAACGGTTTCGGCAGACTGGATTGTATCTATTGATTGGTGATCCGCAAAATCGATCGTCGATCGTCAGCACTGATGATCTGGCTCGCATTGCCGTCAACTCTGTGACCATTAAAGCAGCTCAGAATCAGGTATTTTCCGTAGGAGGGCCGGAAATCCTCAAGCGAGAGGACATTCCCGAAATTTTTAGCCGCGTACTGCAACGGGAACCAGTCATCATGAATCCGCCACTGTTGGCATTTGATGGATTTAGGGGCGTACTGGGGTTCCTCGCACCAGACCTGAAAACATCCCTGGGGACCTTCCGAACCTTACTGGCTAACGAGTTCTTCTGTACACCCCTGGAGATTGAGCGGCTAGAAACCGTGTTCGACCTGAAATTGGAAACCCTGGAAACTTTCCTCCGTCGCTATCTATCGATCTAACCCACTGGCTGCCAATCTAAAAGGGAATATCATCCTCATCCTCATCCTCATCCGGCTCTGCTATAGGGTGGGGAGAAATTAAGGGACTGGGTGGGACTGGGCTGACCGGGCTGGGCTCAGAGGCGATCACCTCTTCCGGTAAATCATCCAGTTCTGGCTCCAGGTTTAAATCATCGCCAGCCAAGGGACTATCTGCCCCAACCACGTCGTCATCAATATCAACCACCTTACCCGCAAAAAATTCCGCCAGTTGTTTAGCCGCTTGGGTCACGGGATCATCTTGCCAAAATCCTGCTATCGGCGGGGATTCCGGTAGGTCAAATGTGGGAGGGACGGGTGGCTGTCTCTTATACACATCTGACGCTGCCGACGA
>NZ_JBLZFZ010000100.1:0-14051 GCF_050753385.1 Pantanalinema rosaneae CENA516 | reverse complement strand
AGATGTGTATAAGAGACAGGGGGAGGTAGGGCAGAGGGGGGCGTTTGGCCTAGGAGGGTTTGCCAGGTGGGAGGGAGTTCAGCCGGGTTTTGGCAAATAATTGGTAGCCAACTGGCGCAGGGAAAGCGATCTTCTAGCCCCTGTAATCGTTCGCGGGCATTCCGCACTGCCAGATAAAAGGATTCGCCTTGGGAGAATTCTGCTAAGAAGGCTTTGAGAAATTCCTGAGCGACTTGATCGGGAACGGGTTCGCGCATCAGGATAATTTGGGGAATATGCAGGTCTGCCAGTTCAGGAGCCAGTCCTATGCCATCACAGGAGTTGAAAATTGCCAGTTTCAGACCTCGCTCGATCGCTTTTCTCAGGGCATATTTCAATTCACTCACGGTCAGGCTATCTGTGGCGTTAATGTAAATCCGACCTGTTTCTTCGGTAATGCTATGACCAGCAAAAAATAGAATATCCCAGGGTTTTGCCCATAATTGATTCGTTACCTCCTGGCGTTCGGGCTGTACCAAGAATGTGACATCGGCATCCGGCAGTTGTTCTAACAATTCCCGATCGGCTTGGGTATTAATTCCCGCACTATTGCCAATAATCGCCAGAATGTTAATCCTGGGATGATGTCCTGGTAAACGGCGGACTTGCTGGTAACTGGGCGCACTCACCGCAATTTCGGCTCGGGTGTAGCGCTCCATCATGTCCAACAGATGCCAGGGAAACCGTTGCAACTGGCGATCGTCGGTCTGCACAATCACCCGAATCTTCTCAGCCGGGGAGAGTTGTTCTAGCCAGGTTTCTCGAATTGGGCGAAATTCTTCCGATCGCAGCCAGGTATTTAACCGTACCCGTAACATCTTTGCGGCAATTCGGCAATCTTCTACCACTGAGACATTTGTGACTTGCACCGGTGGGGCAGATAACCGCGATCGCAATCCTAGCCGCTTGTAGCTTGACTGCCAATGACTGTAATACAACGGCATTTCTGGCGCAGGGGGCAATTTGCCAGTCATTTCGATCGTGGGGCGGGTGGCTTCATCGCCAATCTGTAGCGTCACCGAAAAACCCTGCTCGAAGCTACCGTCACTCAGTTTTAGGACAACAAGCTTACTCATCACTGCAACTCAAAACGTGAGGAAGGTTGGGGAGATGGGAGGATGGGGAGTGGGGAGTGGGGAGATGGGGAAGTCATGGTGCTAGGGGACAGCATGATTCCAGTTATTCCGGGGTTCACGACAGCGGGTGGTTAGATCACAAACTCCTGGGTAATTTGGGTTTCCCCGATCGCCACTTGGGAACTAAAGCGTTCTCCGGCTACCCCGCTAAACTGCAACTGAATATAGTTATCCGCACTGCGAGATTGCGTCGATAAAAAGACATTGCCGCTATCATCCAACACGGCTAATTGCAGTTCACTGGGTAAATGAAGCTGGTTGCCAGTTGGATGGACTTGCAGCCGGACAGCCGTTTCCTGGTTGCCCTCTGGACGCAGTTCTACGACTAACGCCACGGGCTGATTGTTTGCCTGAATCCCGAGATCAATCAGCTTGGCTCGCCGGATGGTATCCGTGGTGTCTGAAGCAAGGGTTTCTGGACTCTCTACGCCTCGAAAGGCGAAAGCAGGACTAAATTCCGGTGGATTGAGTAAGGATTCTACCGTTTGCCAGCCGTCCTCAAACACGCCCTGTGCCCATTCTCCTAAGTTGATCAGGGTTTGACGAGCCACCGTTTGAACTTCTGCGATCGTTGCTGGAATTGCCACAGGTTGTAATGCTGCCAGGTAATCCAGCATGGCTTCTGGAGATTGCAGTTGATTCAGGGGTAACTCTTCTACAGCCGCCGAGGGCACAAATCCCAGAATTTGCCCATTTTGGAGGGATGCATCAATCTGAACCACCACATACCCTACCCGGTCTGACCAGGTTTCCGGTGGAATCGCGCAGGTTGGCATCCCAGGAGCGATCGGACGACATTCCAGACGACCAAACCCCGGAAGTTCCAGATCCGCGACATCGGCACAGAGCCGCACGATCGGATTCCAGCTATCACCCGCCAGCAAATTGGTTGTTATCCCCATGAGTTGGAGATAGTCATTCACAATGCAGACTGCCAGGGTATTTAACTCTACCTGGGTCGCTCTTGCCGGGGTCGGTTGCTGATGGGCAAACTCCTGGGCAAGCTGGCGGGCAGATTGAGTAATGGGTAAGGGTAGAGCGAAATCTTCAGTCTCATACATGCTGTAGGTCATGGTCGTTTATCCTTCTCGCTTTATACATATCCCTCGGATTCACCAAACTTACGCAAGCGAGGCACACATTGTCGTTGGTAAAACGCACTTAGGGTCGGAATTGGTAGCCCAAATTCTTCGGAAAGCGCTTTCCAGCTTGTCTCTGGTGGTAATCGTCGCAAAATTAACACCTGACAATTGACTTCGGGATGACCTTTGATGTGAGTGGCACATAATTCTCCCGTGGCATCTGCTGTTGCCCAGGCTTTTACCTCTTCCAGAATCGGTGGCACATCCGGGGGGGCAGGGACTAAATCGATCGGGTTAACGAATTCTCCTGGCTCCCCCGATTTTGCGCCGCGTGCCTGACTCGCTGCCTGGGTTGCCTGTTGCTTTTGCTGCTGAATGAAATGATCCTGTAACCGTCGTCGCAGATAGTAATTTAACCAGGTGGCAACACTGCTCCGCGTGGGATCATATTTCTCCCCCGTACCTCGTTCACAAACGTTCTGGCAAAAGTACACCCAGGTTTGCTGAAGGGCATCTTGATAGTAAGGAGTATATTCTCGCCACAATTTTGGGCTAACCCGGCGAATGACTTGCGTCAGGTTTTTTTGGCGTTGCACACTGCCGGGAGGATGCTTGCAGGCTTCGACTACAAGCTGGTAGAGCGGGTCGTCAAATTCAGTCATGTCAGCGGTGGTAATGGGGCTTGATGACGCTAGGTGCTCGCCACAGTCTCAAAGGAGTGGTGGTCTTACACCAGATTACCTCCCCAATCCTAAACTCCTAGCAGCTTACCCGTGTCGTTTAGCTCCCAGGTGACTGAATGAGTTGAAGGGTTAATTGACCTAACGACTCCCCGCCGCTTCCCGCCGACCAGGAATGCCGCGTTTGGGTGGCTGGTAGGGACGATCGCACTCTACTGGAGCGTCTACCGAATTCAAGTGACTTTGGAGGGCAGGTTGGAACTGTGCCTGACTGCTTGCCACATCTAGACTCAGTACCCCTACGGCTACGAAAACGATACTCAGTTTGGCAAACCACAGACTGCCAGTTACTTGCCACGCTTTCGAGCTACCCATATCACATCCTCCCCTCAGTCATCCGATCGCCTCGGTCTTCCTACTGCTTTATCGGGTTAGAAACGAGAAATTATGCAGATCGGAAACTGTTGCAGGATGGAATTCTGATGAGACAATACTCAAACAACTGTGATTGAGCGCTACCTATGGCAGACCAACCGATGCAAACCTGTCCAGTCTGTAAGGTGAAAATCATCAAACTGGTTGGGGGCGATCGAGTGCTGTTCTCCGTGGGACCGCCCGGAACCCGAACCACCTTATGGAACAAAGTTTGTCAGCATGTCAACAACCCTGCCTGTATCAATCAGGAGGGCAAAGGGTAAGCCGGAGTTTAAGTCAACGGCTATCGGTGCGATCGTTGCGCCTGACAGCGTTCCCAATAGATCCGAGCGACTTGATCGCCGGGGCTGAGGCGTAAACATTCCGCCAACAGTTTTCCTGCCTCAACATATTGGTTTTGGCTGTAGAGGATCATCGCCGCCTCAAATTGGCTCAGCGTAGCTAACTTGCCTTCTTTCAGTGGTTCTGAATCAGCATCAAACACTTCAAAAATGGCAATATCATCCGACTTGCCTTTGACTCGGACGCGATCGATCCAGCGAATGGCATAGCGGGTGGCATCCTGTAAGCGCCAAAAGGTTTGGTGGGTAATCAGCAACGGCACATTGTAGTCTTTGGTCAACCCCTCAACCCGAGCCGCGATATTAACGGCATCGCTGATCACGGTGCCATTCATGCGCTGACTGCCCCCCACGGTTCCTAACATCAATGATCCGGTATTAATCCCAATCCCGACATGAATCGGCACATAGCCAATGCTAGCGCGATGGCGGTTATAAACCTGTAGCTCGTTCAACATGGCAATGCCAGCCTGGACGGCATCATCGGCTCCGGCACTGAACAGCGCCATAATGGCATCCCCAATGTATTTGTCTACAAAACCGTGATTTTGGACGATCAACGGCTCCATGCGGCTGAGGTAGGAGTTGATAAACCGAAAGTTTTCCTCTGGGGTCAGGCGTTCCGATAACGAGGTAAAGTTGCGAATATCGGCAAACAACACTGCCATTTCCTTCCGCACCTGATCGCCCAGTTGCACTTCGACAATACTGGCTTTATCGAGTAATTGCAGAAACTGGCGCGGTACAAAGCGTTCATAGGATTGGTTGATCTGACAAAGCTGTTCGGTAAAAACTTGGCGTTCCGCTTCTGCCCGTTTGCGATCGGTAATATCCTGAAATGCCGCGATCGCATACTCAATTCGTCCCGCCCGGTCGAAAATCGGACTTGCCCACACTTCTAATGGAATGATCCGTTCCTCCAAATGCAGTTCCAGATCATCAACGGTGGTACTGTCTCCCTGAAGTGCCCGAAAAATCGGTTGGCGTTCCGGCGGATAGAATTGATCCGTGCCAGCGAGATACGTCTGATAGGTACTGGGAAAATCCTCAACCTGTAATCCGGGGTTCACTCCCTGTCCGAGCAGTTGTTTGGCAATTCGATTGGCATAGTAGGGTTGTCCCTGGGCGTTCACGACAAACACCCCCACGGGAACGGCATCTAGAAATTGAGCCAAACGGCGTTCACTTTCCCGCAGCGCGGCTTCTGCCCGATCGTGGAGTTGGGCTTCCACCGCATCACTATGTTCCGCCATCGTCTCCAGCAAAATTTCCAGATCGGCTTTATCGCGTTGCACCAAATCCAGCAAGGTTTGCAGTTCTGCCTCCGATGCCTTGAGAGCGAGTTCAATGCGTTGGCGTTCCTGCACTTCAGCCTGGAGGCGTTGGTTCGTCTCGTACAACTGGTGTTGGATGGCATCGGTATGGGTAGTTGTGGTTTCTAGTACAACTTGGAGGTCAAGCTTTTCTTGACGCAAGATTGCCACTTCCCGGCGAAGCGCTTCCAGTTCTATTAGTAAGTGGGCAGTGGACGGTTCTTCCGGCATGAGTGGTTTAGGTTTCCTGACCTCAGCCCCTGCGCCTTAGATCCGTGTCAAGTCACCAATCAGTGTTCCAAGGGCAAGATGCTTTGCGACGACTGACCGATGAGGCTGACTCAGCGACGACTCACGACTGATCATTATTTACTTTCACTCCTTTTCTAACTGTAAATCAGGCTTTTCTGAATAAAGGTTTTTCAAGAAAAAATTCCTGACCTGATTCCTGACCTCTCCTTGCCCACTGCTAGCCTGGATTTTTTACCGCCGATCGCCCGTTACTAGCGGCTGAGGTGGCAGAATTTGACAGTCCAGCCAATGTTGTTGCCATGCGGCCCGAATCCGTCGCGGCGACACACCAACCAAGCGAGCAATCCACTCTGCCGGAATTTTTTGGGCTTCGTCTAACCCGGCCCAGGCACAGAGTTGGTTGACAATTAATGTAGCGCGGTGGTCATGGCACCGGACGATCGCAATATTGCTAATGCGATCGCTGTAGGCAATTCGCTGTTGAAAGGCGGTCTGGCGATCGGCAAATGTAGTCGGAAGCTCAAATTCAACTGTCCCTAACACGTAAACGGCAACACAATCGCCATCAAAACTACAGCCGACGGCGGCTCCGGCACCCGCAAAGTCAGCATAAAACGGTTTTTGAATAATTAAGCCCCCGGCACTATGGGCGGACAGACGCAGGCAATGACCACTTTGCAGGAGGGGGATCGGAAGTAAGCCCTGGGTGAAGCGGGAATGACGTTGTAATAGAGCCGCAATGCTATTGATTGTCGATACTGCCATGACTCAACCTCTGGGAACCAAGATAGATGCAGATGGTGATCTATCGAGGTAAAGGTCGAGCATTATGCAGCGTTGACAAAATTTAGAGCCGCTTTCCCGCCAGAGGATTGCTCTGCCTCAGGAGTCTGGATTAAATCTAGTATCGGGTTTTGCCTAATGCCCGCCAGGTACATGGACTGACAATTCCATCGGCAATTAACCCCTGTCGTCGCTGAAAACTCCGAACGGCTTGTTCTGTCTTTTGCCCAAAGCTGCCGTCGATCGCCCCAAAATAATCCTTGGTTACCGTTAAGCTCTGCTGTAACAGCTTGACGGCTTCTCCTGAGCCGCCCCGTTGCAAGACTGGCATATCGATCGGCGACCCTTGATATAAGGCTTGCCAGGTTCTGCGATCGACTATACCGGTTTCCTTTAAAAACACCTGACCTTGAAATCGTTTTACCGCCGTTTCCAGGGAGCGATCGAATACCCCAGTCAATGCTGCCGAGTAAATCTGCCAGTGTGCCAGCAGTTTTTGTAATTCAACCACTTCCTGACCCGTAGCACCGACCTGGAGGATAGGTTTGCCACCCCTTGCCGCGATCGACCAGGTGGATACAGACACGCTTCTATCAGCCAACGAGCACATAATCTAGCCATTGATCCCAACACTATTAGCCTAAGTGGGATCTGCCTGTGCCTACCTCCTCACACGGGTTCACCTAGATGGGTGATTTATTAATGAGCCATAGTCAGTGACCTGGATCACTGATTTTGCTAGGGCACTGACCTGGTTAAAAAAAATTACTTGACAAATTTTGTGGCGATCGTTCTAATTGCGGCTATTCTGGTGGCGTAATTTTCCAATCCTCGTTTAAGCAACTATAGAGACTTATGGCAAACGTGAACGCCAACCCCAGACAAGCTACCAAACCAGCGGCGGTCGCTCCCATGCCCACGGCGGCACCGCAATCCCCCTCTGTTCCGATTTCGCTGTATCGCGAGGTTGTGACTGAGTTACAGACGGCTCAAGGCATGCTGAAAACCTTGCAAACCGATAACCAACAGTTGATGCAACAAAACCAACAACTGCGGTTAGAGATTGAGCGAGTCGTCCAGTCCTCGTTGCGGTTGCGGCAGGTTGCCGATGGCTATCAGCATGACGGTGCGATCGCTCCTGTCGATCCGACGCTAACTAACCTGGAAGCCATTTTTGATTTACCTCCAGCGACGATTATTCAAGCACCCTCCCGGCAGAAATCAGCGAAATCGAAGACCAGCCTCCCGGCTGAAATTTCCCCTAGTTCCGAGAAACGGCTGACTGAGCAAGAGCCTCAATTGCGGCAGAGTGCGCCCCCCGACAAATCCTCGGAAATTAGTGCCTGGTGGCTGGCGTTAGTCATTTGCACAATTATCGTCACGGCATTTGGCACAGGTTTTCTGATTGTGCGTCCGCTCCTACCGCCGCGTTAAGCGATCGTGAATTTAATCAATCGGCAACCTGTACGGGCGGGTTTAGCAGATCGATCTGCCTTCTCTTGTACACTTGCTGACCAAACCTGCCCCTACCAAAACTCGAACTGATTTAATCCCATTCCTAAGCGATCGAGCCCTGATCGCTGGGATAAGCTACCAGACCCCAGAGGAGATGAGTCAAGCAAACTAAAGGTTGGCTGGCGAATTGTACTTTTTGTTACAAAACACCCGCTCTAGACGGTGATAGAAAGTGTCATGCTAGACAACGGAATTATTCAATAAACATAAGGAGTGTAGGAGTTGAAAAAGGTTGAGGCAATTATTCGCCCGTTCAAACTTGACGAAGTTAAAATCGCGCTCGTCAATGCTGGCATTGTTGGCATGACCGTTTCAGAAGTGCGAGGCTTTGGGCGACAAAAGGGGCAAACTGAGCGGTATCGTGGCTCAGAATATACAGTTGAATTTCTGCAAAAACTCAAAATCGAAATTGTGGTGGAAGACGAGCAAGTCGATATGGTGGTTGACAAAATCATCGTTGCCGCTCGGACGGGCGAAATCGGTGATGGCAAGATCTTTATCACTCCCGTTGATCAAATTATTCGGATTCGGACTGGCGAAAAGAATCAGGAAGCCATCTGAAGTTTGTCAATTCCCGATCGCGAGAATGCGCTGAATCTTCCACAATTTGCTGTTCTAGGTGTTATTCCTGGAGCAGCAATTTCATGTCCATTCTTCTTGTTGTTGCTGTTCTGCGGTAATCAGGCTAGTACGCAACGCTGCCCAATCTACTCTATCCACCGGGCAATCTTGCTGCACCATGCCCTCCTGTAAATGCAGCAGTCGGTGACAAAACTGCTGTGCCAGGTCTAATTGATGCGTCACCATCAAGACAGTGAGGCTGCCCGATCGCGTCAGGTCTGCTAACACCGACAGCACTACCTCACTGCGTCCGACATCCAGGGCAGAGGTGGGTTCATCCAGCAAGAGCACTTGAGGTTGAGTGGCTAACGCCCGAGCGATCGCAACCAATTGTCGTTGACCGACGGAAAGCTGTAATTCGGTGCGATCAAACCAGTTACTGGGAATATGCAGGCGATCGCTCCATTCGCCAACCCGTTGCTGAATCGCTTGTTTAGATAGTCCCCGCAATCGTAGGGGATAGGCTAAAGCGTCCTGAACCGTCATGCCCAGTAATTTCGATTCTTGTAAGACCAAAACAATCTGTTGGCGCAATTGCATTACTGGGATAGTGGTGTAGGGGCGCTCCTGCCAATACAATGTGCCACGGGTCGGTTCACTTAAGCGATTTAGTAACCGTAATAAGGAGGTTTTTCCCGCACCGGATGCCCCTACGATCGCAAGTCGATCTCCTGCCCGCACCCCAAACGAGAGGTCTTTCACCAGGTAATAGGCTGGCAGATCACTGGCAGATGGAGCAGAGGTAAATAGACGCGGCGATAGGCTAACTCGCTCCGCTCGAATTTGCCATGATTCCGCATTTAATCCTTGACCCCTCGTTGATTCCGTCATGTTTCCCTAGTTCGCTTACGAGTGGCTCACTGCCAGCCCAATTGTCCAAGCATCGATCGCCAGGAGCAACAGCGTTAGCCCTAGCAAAATTAAATACATCCAGGGTTGAGCCAGCGGTCGGACATCCGTGGTATCAATCTCAGTCCGTTCCTGCACTAACCTGACTAAACGGGCAAAGCCAGCCACCCGCATCGGTAGCAGATACGCCTGCCCTGACTGACTGACAAAATAGTAGACTAAGCCTCCCTGCCCCGTCGATCGCGGTTTCAGTGCGGTAATGTCTGCCCAGGGAAGTGACCATCCCCGCCGGAATAGGGAGGGAACCCAGGCGGGATACGTCACCTGAATCGCCTCAGCATCCACGATCACCCGCTCACTTAATGCCCCATACAGGGCGATCGCCCCTAAGCCAATGCCCAGCCACAGCAGTACAGGCGGGATATTGGGGGCATTCAGGTTTGCCAGAAACGGCAGGGGCAGGGTCAAGGCTCCATACAAACTCAGTAAGGTAATCCGGATCAAGGGCGAGAGCCGAAATACCGCTGGTAGTGGGTCATGAGCCGGAATCTGCCGTTGGTCTTGAGAGTTTAAATCGCTTGCAGCCACAGGTTCCTTACCCCGGTAAATACTTTTGCACAGCACTCCAGCCTGTGAGCGAAACTAGCACAAAAGCTACTAACAACACTAGATTAATCCCCACATGTAACGGTCTTGCCCAGGGACGTTGCTGACTAATTTGAGTGGCACTCCAGGTTGATAAAAACACGAGATCTACTACAGCCAGTCCCGCCGGGAGGTGAGTCGAGTGCCCCAGGCTACCATAGTGCCCCAAGGTGCCGACAATCCCGATCGCCAGCAATAGCAGTACCAGCCCCACCATCGTAATACCCGTCAGGATATGAAACGGACGTAACCACCGGGGACGGGACGAGTGGTGTTGTCGTAACCAGAAAATGCTACCACCTGACAACGCCAGGATCAGATACGCCGCGATCGCTAGCCCCATCGACCAGGCAGCGATTCTCCACAACCAGAGAAATGAAGGTAAGTCCACAGTTTAGCTTGTGATTGAATTCACGCATGACACGGGATGTTGTCACCTGATCCACCCTAACACCTGTGACTCAACCTGATTCATGCCTCTATGGGTCAAGAATCATAAGATTTTGTTTGCATCCAAAATGGATTTTCTAGAATGGGTCAAGGGCATCCTGTAGCTAAGAGTCAGATCAACAGCAGTTAGCCTTCGGTAGGTAAGTCATTGGTTATGGAACGATCGCGATTAAGACAAGTCGGTTTACTGGTAGCAAGCACCCTGCTCTTAAGTGGGATGACCCTGGAGCTACCAGATCTCCAATCGCCACAAACTATCTCTGAATTTCAACTGACAATTGGAACCGAAGCCTATGCTCGCCGGAGTGGTGGGCGTGCCGGAGGTGGATCATTTCGCCGATCGCCCTCTTCCTCCGGAGGTTCCCGTAGCCCATCGAACCGTTCTTCGGGCGGCTCTAGCAATCGAAATTCAGGTTCCAGCAATTACAACCGCAACTCTAATCGAGACTACCGGGGTGGGGGCACAACAGTGATTCCGGTTCCTGTGGGACCACGCAATTCCTACTATGGCAACGGCGGCTATTCCACTACTTCTAGTGGCGGTGACTGGATTGTGGGGCTGATCCTTTTAGGGGTGTCCACGATCGTGATCGTCATGATTGCTTACTACATGATCCGAGCCCTGCGGGGGCTGTCAGGCGGTAGTGACAGTGGCAATCGGGTGGTGGATAATGACATCGTTACGGTCAGCAAGATTCAGGTCGCTCTGCTGGCGGAAGCCCGATCGGTGCAATCAGAGTTAACCAGCATCAGTCTGGGGATTGATACTGATACGCCAGAAGGTTTGCTACAACTGCTTCAGGAGTCGGCTCTGGCGCTCCTGCGGACTCCAGAAAACTGGTCGCATGTCTTGGCAAGTTCCCAAACGGTGAGGAGTCGGGAGGAAGCCGAAACCCTGTTTAGTAAGCTGTCGATCGCAGAGCGGAGTAAATTTGGGGTTGAAACGCTGACCAATGTTGGCGGACGGGTGCATCAACGCTCTGATTTTCGACCGAATCCCGATGCTGATCCAGCGGCTTATATCGTGGTGACGCTGTTAGTAGGGACGGCGCATGACCAGCCCTTATTTGGCGAGATTCGGACAACGGCAGCGCTGAAACAGGCATTGGAACAACTGGCATCGGTGCCTTCAGAATACTTGATGGTGTTTGAACTGCTCTGGAGCCCTCAGGATGCCAGCGATAGCTTGACCTATGATGAGCTACTGACGGAGTACACCGACATGGTACAGATTTAGCGGTCAGTCGTGTGATTTCCCGATAAGAATTGAGCAAACTCTGGCATAGTGTGGGTCAGAGTTTCAGCCATGATCCGTGAGCTATTGGTTAAAACTAATACTATGATTGATCGCTAACTCGATACAGCTAACGACTAACCAATAATTGATGACAAAGTGCTAACCAGACACTTGGGGGTGCTGTGGATATTCATTTAGAAAATATTGATCCGAACGAACTGACGAATGATATTGTGACGGTCAGCCAGTTACAAGTGGCGTTACGGGCAGATGGCTATGGCTTGCAAACTCGGTTAACTGAATTGGGTGAACAGGCGGATACCAGCACATCAGAAGGGCTGTTTGAGTTATTGCAACAGGTTGCCAAACTACTGTTAGAGCGATCGTCCTACTGGACGCATGTCCTAGCCAGTTCTGAAACGGTCTACAGTCGAGAGGACGCTGAAACCCTATTTATTCAACGATCGCTGCATGAACGGAGTAAGTTTCAAGCCGAAACCTTCAGTAATGTGGATGGGGTGATTCGAGAAGAGCCCCTCCCGACGGTATTAGCTGATCAGGAAACGGCTGCCCGTCCTTTAACTACAAACCGCTCCCATAAAACCTATACCGTGGTCACATTACTGCTGGGGACTGCCGACGATCAACCTCTGTTTGGTGAAATCTATACTACGTCTGTATTGCGAGATGTTTTGCAAGACATTAGTATGATGCGGTCACCCTACCTATTAGCCTTTGAACTGTTATGGACTCCACAGTTAGCGAGTGATGTATTAACTGAAGCGGATTTAGCCGCTGACTATGGAGATATGATTGCGATCGACTAACGAGTGGTCTTGAAACGCTGCTGTTCCGGTGAGTTGCTAGATGAGATGGGAACCTGGGGCGTTACTTCCCATCTGCTAGCGATCCATGAATTGTGATACTGAAGTAAAGCATGCACAAACAGCTAAATTTTATACCGTGGAAGGTTGTAAGGTTCTAAAGGTAGACTTGACGAATTCAGTTTTGCAAGAAAAAAAAGTATAGCCATTAACCCGAGTCAGGGAAATCATCTCCTCACTGCATTCCAGCACTCGATAGAAGTTGCCGTCATTGGCAATCAGTAAATCACCAGGTTGAATTTTCATCGGCATTGACGAACTGTGTCGGTGAATGTCAAAAAGTAACACTGTATTTAGTATTACTCGATACCGGGGAAATAGATGATCGCTGACGTAAAGAAATGCATCATATAGTTTAAATAGATGATGTATTAAGAAATACAAAGGAGCCATTATTTCCCCTGATTGAGTCGCTGTTGCCACTCGGCATCAATTCTGTCCGCATTCTCAATGTCCTGTTCAATCAAATCTCGTTCGGTGGTATAGGCAAGGTTCTCCTGATCAATCACCGTGGCAGCCGCAAATTGTTCGGCATAGAGTAACTTTTGCTGTAGGCGATCGTCGCCTGCCTCTAATCGCATGGCTCGGGTCTGGCGTGACTGGTTACGGCTGATGATTTTGTGGTTTTGCCCACGGATCCACAAATATCGCCCGATCGGGATGGCTAAGAATGCCACTCCATAGGCTAGTAGGAGCCAAAAGATCGATTGCACAAATGCAACAATCCCACCCAGTTCCGCCGCCAGTTCACCCCCCGCCAGTAAGAAACCTAACCAGATGGCTCCGCCCAGGTTGAGCACTCCTAACCCGATCGCCAGGGTGCGTTGTCCACTGGTCGCTTGACTGAATTGCCAGGGTAGTTCTTGCAGATAGGCGGCGATCGAGTGCCGACGCTGTTGGGTAGCGGAGGTTTGCAAGTCTGGAAACTGGTAAATGATGTCGCCCTCAGGACTCACTTCCGGTCTGCCGTTAAACCGGGTCAGGACGGGTAGCATATATTCTTCATACTCTTGGGCATAGCCCTGACCTAAGTCATCTAAATAGGGTGCAATCTGTTCAGCGACGACTGCCCCCTGGTGATTGCGAATGACCGTCCCGATCGCTTGCCAACGACGTTCCTCTAAGTTGTGGTTGGGATTGCCATCCCCAAACAAAAAGGAAAATATCGCTTCTAAAAAATTTAATTGCCGATCTTCGGTTGGTCGGGTGCGGCGATTGTCGTAGGGGCGATCGTAATAACTGGGTCGAAAAATCCAGAAGAAATCAGGACTAATCCAGATATTTGGCAACCTGATTGTGGAACCGCCAGAATCACTCCGCTCACCATCCCGGCTAGAACTCGCTGCCATCATAATGGCGAAAATCGCGATAAAGATCAGCAGGATTGAGACGATTAAAATAATGCCAAACGAAATCCGGATTAAGTAGAACAAGACTTTCCAGATTTTGTTCCACCACTCTTGTAGCTGTAGCCGGAAATACTTATTCCGGAGAACGGCGCGAAAATCTTTGGGAAACAAATAGGCGATCTCACCGGACTCCGCCACCTGCAAATGTCCTCCCGCATCAGATGCCAGTGCCAGCAAGCCCTGTTGCGCCAGATTAATCTCTAGCCCAGCTTGAGCGGCAACATCCCCGACTGTCACTCGGTAGTTTAAGCGTTCTACCGCCTGCATGATGTCTGGATTCAATGTCATGCTGCGTTCTCCGTACCGTTGGCTTCTTCTTCAGTATAGAAGGGAGGAATTGGTAGGTGGGGAGGTGGGGAGGCTGTCTCTTATACACATCT
>NZ_JBLZFZ010000099.1:0-14719 GCF_050753385.1 Pantanalinema rosaneae CENA516 | reverse complement strand
AGATGTGTATAAGAGACAGCTCCCCACCCGACCCCAATCTCCTGCTCCCGACTGCGAATCTTACGAGTGGCTTCATAGCCATCCATCACCGGCATCCGAATGTCCATCAAGATCAAATGGGGTTGCCAGCGTTCCCAAGCGGCTAAGCCTTCCTGTCCATTGCGAGCTTCCCTGACCTCAAAGCCCAAAGGAGCTAGCATCTTAATCAGAAATTGACTATTTTCCCATTGATCTTCAACGATTAAAATCCGATAGAGCGGTTGCTGGGGAGCCAAACCGACAACCTGCTGAGTCGGGTGTAAGGTTGGCAGATCAACGACCTCTGCTTGACCGGCTCGGATACTAAACTTAAATAAACTACCCTGTGCGATCGCACTACAGACAATAATTTCCCCACCCATCAAGTTGACAAATTTGCGGCTAATCGCTAACCCTAACCCCGTTCCTTCATTTGCCTGCCGACCCGCGTCTGTTTGCACAAATGGTTGAAATAAGCGTTCTAAATCTTCAGGAGCAATGCCATCTCCAGTATCTTCTACCTCAAACAACAACGTGTATTGCCGCTCCTCCGCCTTTTGGGCGATCGCAGTAGAGACTTGGCTCGCCACCCTTAATATCACTTGCCCAGTTTGGGTAAATTTGATTGCATTGCCGAGTAAATTTAATAGAACTTGCCGCAACTTCCCCTCATCAGCCACAACATATTGAGGTAAGTCGGATGTGCGCTCAAACCTCAGATGTAACTGTTTTGCCCGGGCCTTAACCTGTAGCATCACCTCCAAATCATCCAGCAAGTGATATAAATCAAAGCTGGTTTCATTCAACTGCACTCGACCCGCTTCAATCTTAGACATTTCCAGCACATCGTTGATTAAGCTCAACAAATGCTGCCCACTGCGATTAATAATGGCTAAATGCTGCTGATGCTCTGAACTGAGCGAGCGATCGTGGCTCATCACCTGAGTAAACCCTAGAATCACATTCAGTGGAGTCCGCAGTTCATGACTCATATTCGCCAAAAATTCGCTTTTCGCCCGACTAGCGGCAGCACTCCGAGCCGCTTCCCAGATTGCTGTTTCCTTAGCCCGTTGCAGTTCTACCTCAGTTTGTTTGTGTTCCGTTGTCTCTTCTAATAACACTAAAAACCCATCTAACCGCCGCGATCGCGGGATCTCCTCATGCACAGAACGATATACCAAGGGTTGCAACACCAGATCAAACCATTGCTCCCCCTGGCGCAAATTACTATGTTTAATCGAGTCCCCCGAGCGCAGACATTCGAGACTGATGTGCCACTGTTCCTCGCTTAACCAGGTCGGGACTAATGAGCCATTCAAGCTACTGCCCACCTGGATATTCAGCCATTGGGTGGCTAGCGGATTACAAAACCAGATCACCCCATGGAAATCGGTTGCCAGTAACCCAACGGATAATGACCGCGCGATCGCCGCTTGAGCCGACTGCGATCTGCCAAATTGTTCCGCGATCGCGGCAAGTTGTGCCACCCGTAACACCGCATCCTTCGGTTGGGAGAGTCGCTGTTTGCGCCGGGGAATTAACGGATGGTTGGCTCCCCCATTAAAAATCACCAAATCTTGACAGTAACGATGCCAAATTTGCGCCACCTGCTGTCGCAGTAACCAATTTTCTTGCAAACGTTCACTCAGAGCCACTGCCGCCGCCGTTACTGCAAACAGAATAATCGGCGGGCTAAGCGGTAGGAGATAATTTGCCTGAAGCAGCAGCAGCCCCGTTAACCCCCAAATACTACATAGCCCACTAATCACCACCAGTTGCTGGCGGGTATTCCAGGTAGACATTAGCCCGCTTAAGCCCGTTACTCCCAGGATCAGCAGGAACCATAACCTGGCATCATTTAGAGGGTGAAGAGACTTTTGCTGTAATAGGTTCTGAATCACCGTCGCGTGTAAGTACACACTACTAGCCGGAGGATTGCGATCGAAGGGGGTCACTAATGGGTCAAGCCCAGTCGCCGTCATCCCTACCAACACAATCTTATGCCGAAATGCCTGGGCAGGCACTTTACCCTGAATCACATCGGCAAAGGAATACTGCTGTAACCGCTTTGCTCCGCCTACCCAATTGACCCACTGGGGCTGATCTAAGGGGGGGAGTGCCGGAGCCGGAGACAGCACCAAACTGCGGGATTGAATTGCCGCGATCGCCAAAGCCACCTGTCCTTGAATTTGGGGATCAACCCGTCGTACCAAACCATCCATATCTTCCCGCTTGAGGATATGACCAGTCGTGATCGCTGCCGTCTCCAAACCAGGGACAGGGAATAACGGTGCGCCCGCAACATCCCAGGCTTGCGCCAATACCACACAGCCATGCTGTAACATTGCCTCTGCCAGTTGGGCATCCTCTGGACTGGGTTCCGACCAGACCAAATCAAACACTACAACATTGGGTTTGGCTGTGGATAGAACATTGAGCAACTGCGTATATTTTTGGCGCGACCAGGGAAAGCGTCCCAGTTGGCGCAGGCTGGCATCATCGATCGCCACTAGAACCAGGTTGTGATCCCAGGGTAGCGGGCCCCGCGCCTGGAATAATTGGCGATAGGCGATCTGCTCTAAGGGTTGAAACATCCCCAGAGTAACAAGCAGGGTAATTACTCCGGCAGTCAAACCACCGGGTAAAAATCTCCATGCATGTTTGCGTAGATGCCAATCCATAGCTTAGTTGCCAGTGAATAAAGAAATGCCCATCTATTGTCTTACTTCATTGGTTGGGTCAATCGCACAATCTCTTCAAAGCGAAAGTCGGTCAGCAGCGATCGTAGCCCGACTGCCAACTCGGGAGCCGTCTGGGGAATTTGCTCAATCAATTTCAGGATTTGATGGTCTTTGCCTAAAATAGCTGCCTGGTGGACTTGAGCAATCCATGGGTTGGGCATCACCTGGAATAACTCAGCCGTTAAGCGATCGGGCATCACGGATAGAGGCGTTACCTTAATGGAGTCACTTTCTTCGTACAGATACCGCACTCCCAGGTGCTCAGCTAATTTGGCAAACACCTCCTCATCCTGAAAAGGCTTACTAATGAAATCATCACATCCCATGGCTAAAATTGCGGAGCGATCTTCCTCAAACGCACTACTCGTCACAGCAATCACGATCGTGTCCTGCCCCTTTGCCGTTGCTTTAATCTGACGGGTGGCTTCATACCCATCCATCACCGGCATTCGCATATCCATGAGAATCAAATGCGGTTGCCAGGATTCCCAGATCGCAATGCCCTCCTGACCATGATTAGCAACTCGAAGCGTAAATCCCAACGGCTGTAGTAACTTGAGCAGAATTTGCTGATTTTCCCACCGATCTTCCACAATTAACAAGCGATAGGTTGGCTGATCAGGGGCAAGTCCAATCACCTGCTGAGTCGAATAGAAGCTCGGTAACTGAGCCATTTCAGCTATTTCAGCCTG
This sequence comes from Pantanalinema rosaneae CENA516, assembly GCF_050753385.1. Taxonomy (NCBI): domain Bacteria; kingdom Bacillati; phylum Cyanobacteriota; class Cyanophyceae; order Leptolyngbyales; family Leptolyngbyaceae; genus Pantanalinema; species Pantanalinema rosaneae. The sequence continues at coordinate 11,268 of NZ_JBLZFZ010000099.1, read as the reverse complement.
AATATAAAATCGAAAAATACTGCCCTGACTGACTGCACTTTCCACCATAATCTCGCCCCCCATCAATTGCACAAACTTCTGACTAATCGCTAACCCCAAACCTGTCCCTTCAGAAGCTTGTTGACCCGTTGGAGTTTGCACAAACGGTGTAAACAATCGCTGTAGATCATCCGGAGAAATCCCCAATCCAGTGTCTTCAACTTCAAAGCTCAGGGTGAGGGGTGGGGAGGGAGAGGGAGATAAGGAGGATGAGGAAGATAAGGAGGGTGAGGGAGATGAGGAGGATGAGGCAGGGGAGAGGGGAGAGGGAGAGCAAGCGACCGCTTCCCTATCTTCCTTAACTTCCCTATCTTCCCTATCTTCCCTATCTTCCCTATCTTCCCTATCTTCCCTATCTTCCTTAACTTCCCTAACTTCCCTAACTTCCCTATCTCTCCTATTTTCCCCAACATCCCAACCTTGACTTACAGGATGAACTCTGACGCGCAAAGCCACACTGCCGACAGACGTAAATTTAATGGCATTTCCTAATAGGTTGAGCAACACCTGCCGGAGTTTCCCTTCATCTGTCGTGATGTATTGCGGTAGGTGGGTTGACCGATCGAAGGTGAGAGAGAGATGTTTTGCCTCCGCTTTGAGGTGCAACATGTCATACAGAGTATCTAATAGACGATGCAGGTCGAAACTGGTAGGATGCAGTTTTAACCGACCCGCTTCAATCTTCGACATCTCCAGGACATCATTGATCAAGGCTAATAAATGCTGACCACTCCGACTAATAATACCAACGGAATCTCGGTGTTCGGGCTTTAGCGATCGATCCCGACTCATAATTTGTGTAAATCCGAGGATAGCATTGAGAGGAGTGCGTAACTCGTGGCTCATATTGGCGAGAAATTCACTTTTAGCCCGACTAGCCGCTTCGGCAGCATCCTTGGCTTTTTCCAGATCCGCAGATTGCTTCTGGGTTTGCGCTAATAGTTCAGATTGTTGCTCAACACTGGTACGCAGAGCCGCTTCCGCCTGTTTGCGATCGGTAATATCGGTAGAAATCCCTAAAGCCAATACCGTTTTGCCATCGATCGAGACAATCGGTTTTTTAATGGTGCGAAAGTCTTGAGTGTCACCTGCCGCAGAGGACACTGTTTCTTCAATCAATTTGGTCTGTCCGGTGGCGATCACTTCGCGATCGTCGTGTAAGAAATGCTCAACTTCAGTAGCATTTGGATTGAAATCAGCATCGGTTTTACCAATTAGTTCTTCAACACTAACGCCATAGATCTCAGCCGTTGCTTGATTCGCTAACACAAATTTGCCATGCCAATCCTTGGCAAAGATTAGATTGGGAGGGGTATCGATCACGGTGCGCAAAAACTCTTGCTGTCGTCTTAAGGTTTCTTCAGCTTGCTGACGCTCATCTTCAACGCGCTTGCGCTCACTAATATCCGACAGTGAACCGACCAGACGGATTAGCTTGCCAGCCTCATCCCAGACAAACAGCGATCGATCTAAAACCCATTTATAGCTACCATCTCGGCACTGAAGCCGATACTCTTGGGCAACTACTTGAGTCTCCTGCCGATAGTCAGCTACCGTTGCTGCCACAACCCGATCGTAATCATCGGGATGAATGCGGCTGAGCCATTCAATTTCCCGGTTAGCAATTTCATCCGAATGATACCCCAGCATCTCTGCCCAGCGCTGCGATCGAAACACCGAGCCTGTTTGCAAATTCAGATCGAAAATGCCGTCATTACTCGCTTTGATCACCAGTTGCCAGCGTTCTTCACTTTTGCGCAATTCCTCTTCCGCCTGTTTGCGATCGCTGATATCCCGTTGCACTCCAAAGTGCCCCGTAATCCGCCCTTGAGCGTCATAGAGGCAAATGTAATCCCCTTCTATCCATACAGGACTACCATCAAATTTCCGTTCAGTGGTTTCAATATGGAGCCGTCCAAGGTCAAAAAATCGTCGCCAAACCTGTCGTCCCTGCTGGAGGTCATGGGCAAACAAGTCATTCGGAGTAATCCCCAAAAATTGCTCACGGCTCATGCCATATTGCTTTAACATCGCATCATTAACTTTAGTGATCCGCTGATGGGCAAAGACATAATCAAGCACCTGTTCTTTGTCGATCGTGTCATTCCACTCCACTGGTTGATCCAGCATCATAAAGAAGAAACCATCCAGCGATTGGGCAAAGAATAGTTCGAGGTGTTCTTCTGCCTGCTGTCGATCGCGGATCTCCTGCTGAAGCATAAGGTTTTGTTGATCAAGAATTTCGCGCTGCCGCTGTTCCTGTTCCAACAAGCGAATTTGTGCCAGCGCAATGCCGACATGAGCCGCGATCGATTCAATTAGTTGAATATCATTCCGACTCCACTGCCGGAAGCGATCGCACTGTTGTAGCACCACCACACCATTAGTCTGCCCCTGATAGGAGGTGCGAATCATTAACATGGATTTCAGCCCAATGCGCTGACAAAGCGCTTCCATCGGCTGAAGGCAGGAATTAGCATAAACATTCGGTAAGACCACCGGATGATCCTGCACCAATACCTGTAAGGTATTCAGGCATTCCCCTACAGAGACTTGCTCAGATGCCGCCAAAGCTATCGGTTCCCCATACTCTGCTGCCCAGCTTAATTGCACCGTTGGCGTTGGTGTATAGAGTAACAGACAGCAGCGATTCACGCCAAAGGCTTGTCCAATTTGAGTGACGGTTGCCTCAAACAGTTGCTGAGGTTCCAGTTGGGAGCGAATAGTATCAGTAATCTGTTGAATCAATAAGGCTCGTTTCAACTGGCGTTCTAACGCTGTTTCTGCCTGCCGTCGATCGATGTGGGGTGACGACAATTCCGGCTCGACCGATCGCGAGTTCCGTAAGGTCGATCGCAGCACTTTCAACACACTCTCTTGCGTGATTAACCCAATCGGTTGGTCTTGCTGATTGACTACGGGTAGAATCGTCAGTTGATGTTCTTCAAACAGCGCTAATAGGGTATCAATATCCGGCAATTCCAATTCATAGACCGAACATACCCGACCTGCCATGCTATCGCCTACCCGACAGGTTGACAAGTTAACCCTGGATGCAAGTAACTGCACCGCATCTCGTTCGGTAAATACTCCCACCAACCGTCCACCCGCCGTTTCTGGTTCAACCACAAGAATACCGGGATAACTGGTTTGCGCTAAACCGGCGATCGCATCTGGCACAACAGCGGTGGCGACAATTGTGGGCGGCTGACGGTAAATTGCACTGGCAATTGAGGTATTCATGCCACTGAGCTACTAATTTCGCTCCAGAACTTGTCGAGTAATACTGACAATATGATCAAACTGAAAATTGCGGTTCCAATCCATCAACGTTCCCGCTAACGACGCATGAACTGCCGGAATCTCTTGAATTAGTTGGGCAATTTGATGATCAAATCCTTTAATCGCCGCCTGATGCAACCGGGTTAACCAATCAGCAGGCATCACGACTTGTAACGATTCAATCATCAATTCATCCGACAGCTTAGGAAAGGGGGCAATGAATGATGCCTGTAATTCAATATCGGGATTCACAGTAGCGCTGAAGGTAGTGGTTAAACTGAGATCAGTTGCTCCTGCCCGCACCATAATCTGAAACCGGGCGATCGTCCCCTGCCCCAGGGTACTTGAGAGTGTCAAATCACCTCCCATCAATTGCACAAACTGCCGACTGAGCAACAGCGTCAACCCCATGCCCTGCCCTAACTTGCGACCAGTTTCACTCTGGGAAAAGGCTTGAAATAACCGATCCAACTCATGGGCTGCAATTCCCTGTCCGGTATCTGCCACTTCAAAACTGAGGTGATACCGAGTCGGTGGCGAGTGACCAGTGCCGTTGGTGGTTGGCTCCGTAGCCCAATCGACATAGCCCACCTTGACCCGCAGCGTCACCCCTCCCTGGCTGGTAAACCGAACGGCATTGTCCAGTAAACCCATCAACACCTGCCGCAATTTACTTTCATCGGCTTCAATCACCTGAGGCAAAGTAGGATCGCGATCGACGATTAATCGCAATCCTTTGGCTGCCGCCTTTTGACCCCAAACCGCTTCTATCGAATCCAACAACCGCACGAGATCAAAACTATGCTCGTTCAGCGCCAATTGACTGGCTTCTACCTGAGTAATTGCCAGAATATGATTAATCAATTTCAACAGATGTCGCCCACTTTGATTAATACTTTTGGAGTAGTCTTGATACTCTGCCGATAATGCGGCATCTTGCTGCATTAACTCGGAAAATCCTAAGATGGCATTGAGTGGTGTTCGCAGTTCATGACTCATGCGAGCTAAGAATTCGCTTTTGGCATAGTTTGCCGCTTCCGCCGCTTCCTTGGCATCCTGTAGGGCTGCTTCAATCAACAATCGCTTCTGAATCTCCTGACGGAGTGCGGCTTCTGTTTGCTTATGATGATCAATCTCCTGTTGTAAGCGTTGGTTGCGCTCACTCAAATCATCTTTAAGGCGCTGAATCATCAGTTGATTCTCAATCCGTACCAAGACTTCTTCCGATTGAAACGGCTTTGTAATATAGTCAGCACCCCCTAACTCAAAGGCTTTTACCTTACCCGTTACATCATCCAGAGCACTGAGAAAAATCACTGGGATTTCTTTAGTTTGAGGATTATTTTTTAACTGCTGGCATACTTCATACCCATCCATTGTTGGCATCCGAATATCCAGCAGGATCAAATCCGGTAAGAGGTTCCTAATACTGATTAGAGCCATTTCACCATTCGTGACGCAGCGAACTTTATAGTCATGTTCCGTCAAAGTATTGGACAGCACCCGTAAGTTATCCGGTGAGTCATCAACGATGAGGATATTTCCTCTAAAGGGTTTCACGACATCAGGGTTCATTGCACGACTGTTGGGATAAGTGAATGAGTTGCTCAAACTGAAAGTTATCAACCCAATGCGCTAAGGTTTGCGCTAAAGGGGCGTAGTTGGGAGGAATTTGCTCAATTAACTGCAAAAGCTGCCGATCGGATCCTAAAATCGCCGCTTGATGCAGTTGTTGTAGCCATTCTGTTGACATCATTGCCTCTAACGTCTCTCGGCATCCGGCTCTATCCAGTGGCGTTCCCAACTGGAGATTGAGGGCACTTGAGATCGATACCTTCGTGGAACTATCCGGCTCGCTATCGGCATAAACATACTGCACCCCTAAATGTTCCGCCATTTTCTCTAAAATCACCGCTTCTCGAAATGGCTTACGGACAAAGTCATTACAGCCTGCGGCTAACACCTTTGCCCGATCTTCTTCAAAGGCACTGGCGGTCAAGGCCACAATTTTGGTTGAGTGCAGCGGCTGACCTACCGCCAACTGTTCTCCCTCCCTTTCCCAGCGATTCCGTTCCATCTGGCGAATTTGCTGCGTTGCTTCAAACCCATTCATCACAGGCAGGCGCATATCCATCCAGATAAAATCAGGTTGCCATCCTTGCCACAGGTCGATCGCAACGGCCCCATTGACCGCTTCCTGTACCTCAAACCCCAGCGATCGCAGTAGGCTGACTAATAGTTGCCGACTTTCCCAGTGATCTTCCACCACCATAATGCGGTAGGTCGGTTGTCCGGGGGCTAACGCGATCGCCTTTCGTTGTGGTTGTTGGGGCGCAACATGGTCAGAGGCTACCACCGTGACCCAAATCTGAAATTGCACACAGGTTCCTTGATTCAGAACGCTGTTAACAGTAATCTCTCCCCCCATTAACTGCACAAACTTTTGGCTGATCGGTAGCCCTAAGCCAGTCCCTTCATCATGGGTTTTGCCAGTTTTAGACTGCACAAATGGCTCGAATAAATAATTCAGTTCATTCGGATCAATTCCTAATCCAGTATCCTCTACCGTAAACTGAAGCCAGCAACCCGGTGCTGCAACCAAGGACATTGACGGCTCGGGGCGATCGTCCTGGGCAACCGTAACCTGTTCCGTAGCGGCAACCTGTAACGTGACACAGCCCTCCGGCGTAAATTTAATCGCATTTCCCAGGAGATTAATTAACACTTGCCGCAGCTTACCTTCATCCGTTTGCACATACCGGGGCACCTCTGGAGCACAATGAAACCGCAATTGCAATCCTTTAGAATCGGCTTTCAGCCGCAGCATATTTTCCAGGCTGTTGAGTAAGTAAACCAGATCAAAACAGGTGGGATTGAGTGAGGTTCTGCCTGCCTCAATCTTCGACATTTCTAAAACATCATTGATCAAGTTCAGCAAATGCTCACCACTACGACCGATAATACCCAAGTATTCATGGGCAGTATCACTTAGAGAGCTTTCCCGCGCCATCAGTTGCGTAAAACCCAAAATCACATTGAGCGGAGTCCGCAGTTCATGGCTCATATTGGCTAAAAACTCGCTCTTAGTGCGGTTGGCATCAGCACTGCGAATGGCCTCCCGGATGGCTGCCTCCTTCGCCTGCTGTAACGCCACCTCCGTCTGTTTCCGCTCTTGAATGTCTTCAATAATGCCAATAAAGCATTGCGGATTACCACTCGCATCTCGCATCAACGAGCCAGTTAAATTGACCCAGCGAGGCTGCTGATCTTTGCAAATACAGCGAATTTCCAGCGAGTAGGTTTGAATATTGCCCAGCGTGGCTTGTTCTGCCAACGCTAAACTTTGCTCCAAATCTTCGGGATGAATCAAATCCTGAAACGTCTTTGCCAATAATTCTGTTTCTGAGTAACCCAGTAGATCACAAACTCCTTTATTCACCCGAATCAGTTGACCGTAAGTTGTGGTCAGGGCGATGCCCACCGCCGCTTGTTCAAAAATAGCCCGAAAGCGCTCTTCACTTTCCCGTAACGCTTGCTCAGTTCGCTTGCGTTCGGCTTCGTTGCGTTTACGATCGCTGATATCCTGAATCATCAGCAACACTTCATTCTCCCCACTGACTGAAATCCGGATTTCCTCAGCGACAACTTTATCCGGCAGCACAATCTGATGTTCATAGACCTGAGTTTCACCCGTCGCGATCGCTCGTTGGATGTAAGCCAGTTGTGTCTGAGCTAAATCCGGGGGCAAGACATCGGCAATATGTCGGTTGGGCTGAAGATTGAGTTGTTCAAACGCATCCTGGAAGTCCTTTGGGGGCATGTAATCTAAATGATAACCATCCCCGCTCACCCGAATCAGCAGATCAGGAATCCCTTGCAAAAATGCCCGATTATGGGCTTCACTGCGGCTTAATGCCTGTTCCACTTGTTTCCGTTCTGTGATATCCCTGGCAACCAGAATCACCGATTGCTCAGACAGGGGCGAAATTCGCGCCGATAACCATTTCTCCAGCCCGCGAATTGGGATACTATATTCCAATTCCACGGTGCGTTGCTGATCCAGGCTGGTGTGAATTCCCTTCAGTAGCACGTCTGCGATCGCAGGTGGTAACGTTTCATGTAACGTTTTGCCCAACATTTCTTCGGCTGGTTTGATCAAATTGGGGCTTGTTGGCGCTACCTTCAAACAGCGCCCTTCCCGATCGCGCACAATCACCACATCCGTCATCGCCCGGAACAACGCTTGTAATTCAGCTTCAATTTGTTTTTGGGCTAACACCACACCCAGTTGGGTGGCGACGGCTAACACCAGTTGAGTTAAGTGCTCATCCTGGGCACAGGGTTCGGCAATGAAAAAGACCAGGATCGCTAAGATGCTGGTGTGTGAAGTCTCGTGGTTAGATAGCGAGGTTAAAGGCTGGCGAAAATTTGCCCCCAGTCCGCGATCGCCCGCCACCATAATCGGAACCCCGAAGTGAGCTTTGAAACCAAAATCCGCCGCCGAAAGATGGATCAACCGACTATCCTCGATCGCGGGTTGTTCTAACCAAGCGGCGATATCAGGCATCCATTCCGGTTGTTGACTTTTCCAGACACGTCCGGCAATCCCTTCGTTAGCCGCCAGCATTTTACCGACGATCGTGCGGCGAAATTGTTCTACCTGAGCGATCGCGGTACTCGGTTTACCGTTGCGGTTACAATACCAGATGGAACTACACTCCAGCACCGTGTCATCGGCGGCAGGCAACCACACCTCTCCATACATCCAACCTGTCGCTTCACAGAGGGTACTTAAGGCAATTTCTAAGGCGTGGTCAAAGTCGGAGGCTGCCGCGATCGCCTGAGTCAAGTTTAATAACAGTTGAATTTCTGCTTCGGCTTGCTGCCGCTTGGCTTCAATTTGTTTGGCATTAATAAACCTGCCAATACTTTGAGCCATCAATTCAATAATCTCCTTCTCATGGTTGGCAAATCCTTGCGATCGAGCCGCAGTAGAGAAAAAGCATAGAGTGCCAAATAGCCGACCATCTACGAAAATTGGAGTTCCCAGGTACGATTCCAGTTGCAAGGCTTGATACAACGGATGACATTGCATGGCGGCAATTTCACCAACATGCTCGAAGGCAACGGTAGCCTGAGACTCACTCGCATAGCGACAAAAGGTATCCTGTAGGTCAACGGCTAAATCAGGAACGAGCGTCGCAAATTCCGACTGAACGGCTAAAAAGGTATAGGTCTGATCCTGAATTCTCCCGACTGCACCCGCCGCAAAGTTCAAGACTTCGCACCCCGTCCGGATGTAATCACTAAATAATTCCTCCAGGCTATCGAAATCGGTCATATTCAAGCGATGCAATTGTTTTAAGCTGACGCTAAAATCGGTTAATGCTCGTGATTTCTGATTCAGGTCTAACTCAGCGGCTTTACGGGCAGTGATGTCACGATATTGCCAGAGATGCCCTTGATATTTCTGGTCATGAAAAATGGGGATATAATCTCGCTCGAAAATCTGACCATTCTTTAAGGAAATTTCTTCCCCTACTACCACCTGCTGCTGTTGCAGAATCTGTTCAATGCGATCGGCAAAATCTGTCGGTGACACCCCAAATTCTGCCAACGGGGTAGCAAACAGATCAATATCGGTACAACCAATAATTTCTGATTCAGTCCGTTGCACAAAGGCTTCAAAGGCTTTATTACATCCCAAATAAACACTCTCTAAATCTTTATAAAAAATTAAATCAGGGATAGAATCGATTAAATGCCTCAAGAATGCTCGTTCCTGAGCAAGTTTGGCTTCTACCTGCTGCTGTTTCCGTAACGCGCCTTCCCGATGATGGATTTCTTGTTGCAACTGGTGGTTTTGCTCGATCAATTGGACTTGTTGCTGCTGAAGTTCTCGTTGCAGGCGTACCAATTGCAGTTGATGCTCCACCCGAGCTAGCACCTCCGGCATTTGCCAGGGTTTGGTAATGAAATCTGCTCCCCCCATCGCAAACGCCTTGACTTTATCCGTCACTTCATCCAATGCACTCAGAAAAATGATGGGAATCCGGCAAGTCGCTTGGTCGGCTTTCAGCAACTGACAGAATTCATAGCCATTCATTTCTGGCATCATCATATCGAGCAACACCAACTCCGGCGGCGTGGATTGGATCGAGTGCAAAGCCGTTGCTATATCAAGGGCGGTGCTCACTTCATAACCATATTTCCTGAGCCGTCTCGCTAACACGTCCAGGTTATCTGGGTGATCGTCAATGACCAGAATCCTGCCTTTAGCTGCATCAGTTTGCCCAGCCTTCTGCTCAACACTCATGTCCCATCTGCCTGAAATCGCCGCAGGAACTCTGCCCTGATCCTAACCTTAATTTAATTTAGCCAAATTAAAGTTTCTATAGCGATTTTGACTGTCGCTAACCCAGTGACTCTTTCAGAGCGAACCAGTTACGATCGGTTGATTGGCGGTTGTTTAGCTTCCCTTTGGTGAGATCCCGATCGCGAATTCTGTTGCCATTAAAGCCGTTGCCGCCTGACTGTCAATCGGTTTAGAGAACAAATATCCCTGCATTTTGTGGCAACCACTCGCCTGTAAAGCCTCTAAGTCTTCAACTGTTTCTACTCCTTCCGCAATTACATCCAATCCCAATTTAGAGGCTAATAACACGATCGTTTCGCTGATATCCCATTGTTTCCCCTGCACAAATGAGCGATCGATTTTTAGCACATCGATCGGAAGATCCTGTAAGCGTCCTAAGGAAGAATAGCCGGTGCCAAAATCATCCACATAAAACTGAATCCCTAATGCCCGCAGCTTACCTAGCACAACGATCGCGATTTCTTGATTTTCAATTAATGCACTTTCAGTAATTTCTAACTTTAGATGCTTGGGTGAAACCTGTGTTTCCCATAAAATCTGTTGCACTTCCTCAACCAAATGGGGTTCTAACAGTTGTAGAGCCGATAAATTCACGCTCATTGTTAAAGCCGAGTGAGTCGGAAACTGCTGTTGCCAGAGATAAAGTTGCTGGCAGGCTTGTTTCAGTACCCATAGTCCTAATTGATGAATTCGCCCAATCTGCTCGGCTAAGGGAATAAATACCGTGGGTGAGATCATGCCTCGACTGGGATGTTGCCACCGCACCAAGGCTTCAAATCCAACAATTTGATTAGAGTCAGCAGTAATAATTGGTTGATATAGTACCTGAAATTCCTGGCGATCGCAGGCTTCATGTAAATCATTTTCTAGTTGTAATTGCTCAATTCGCGCATCTGATAAAACGGTTAGCGGTAGGGTCGGTCTGTTCTCGATCGCATTAGCAAGTCGGCTTAACCGATTAACATTACTGATCGCGATCGCCAACACCCGCTCACCTTCTTCAGAGAGCTGCCCAAGCTGTCCAGTATACAGTAATCCTAATGCTCCCTGGATGGAGGTGAGTGGGGTGCGTAACTCATGGCAGAGAAACAGCGCCACATCCTGAAACGACTCAGAGCTAAACGATTCAGCCGCAAACAATGATTGATGACTCGATTGATTAATCTCTTGGGACATTATGATTATATTTTGCGCCCTGAAAGAAACTACATCTGAACTATCAACATAAGTAGGATTCAAAATCGTTTCTCCCAACTATTTGGATGATCGCCAACGTCCTGAATTAGAAAGACCAATACTGATCTCTAAGGATTAACAGACTTTAGCTAAATTCAACCCTAAAACATGAAAAATATGCTGTTTTAACTGGCTTAATTCATGAGTGTAGTCGGGATACAAAGCAACCTGGGTATACAGCGTTTTATGCAAAGACACTAAATTCTCTAACCGTCGGACACTTTGCGCCAGATCAGTTGCTTCAGGATACAAATGGGACAAAATATCATCTATATTAGCCGTCGTAATACTATCTTTTTCTGAAAAATCCACTAGTAAAAACTTTGGTTCAGATT
>NZ_JBLZFZ010000098.1:0-15274 GCF_050753385.1 Pantanalinema rosaneae CENA516 | reverse complement strand
AGATGTGTATAAGAGACAGTGGTAAGGCTGCCGGTGGCGATGGTAGATCGCTGGGCTGCGGAAAGCCAGGGGCAGATGGTGCCGGGGGAGTGCCACTATTGTTGACAGCCGGGGTTGCTGGAGCCGTGTTGTTGACAGGGCGGCTAGGAACCGTTGTTTGACTGGGAGCGCCATTCGGTTGCTCGCTCGTTCTGCCGGGAGCGATCGGCACAATCACATTCGTCGGTGAACTTTCCAAGGTTGGAGTGTTTGGCAACAATGGGGGTTCAGCCGATGGCGCTGGAGCGGACTGACTAGCTTGCGAGATGGCGGAACGAGCCAATCCAGGTGGCATAGACCACAGCAAGCCAGTGGCTAGAAGAAAACTGGTAATTGTGAGCGATCGATACAGCATGTTGACAGAATGGCAGGCAAAGTCAGGAATTATTACTAGCTCTTTTCTAACTCCTCATCATGCCATCAGGTACGGTAAGTGCCTACTTTTAGACAAAATTAAAATTTAATTTTAAAAAGGGCTTGCCAAACTAGAGAAGTTATCGCTAATATAAGACTCGCTGCGTTCCTCAGTAGCTCAGTGGTAGAGCGGTCGGCTGTTAACCGATTGGTCGCAGGTTCGAATCCTGCCTGGGGAGTTTAATTTTTGATCACCTGTTTGCTTTCAACCATCTCGTTGCTGGCTAATCGTCAGTTACTGTTAGGCTGACTGAAAAGGATGGCTGGTGAACAATGACGGATTCTCGATCCATGGCTGGCGATCGCTCCCCAGTGATGCCTGGTAATTCCCCGACTGGCTGTCAACAATTTTGGGCGATCGACCCGGCGATTACTTTTCTCAATCATGGTTCGTTCGGAGCCTGTCCATTCCCTGTGCTGACCGCCCAACAGCAATGGCGGGAACGGATGGAACGTCAACCTTTGCAGTTTTTGGGACGGGAGATTGAAACCCTGCTGGATACGGCTCGGAGGGAGTTAGCGGTCTTTGTGGGGGCAAATCCCAACGATTTAGCGTTTATTCCGAATGCCACTACGGGAATTAATGCGGTGCTGCGATCGCTCCAGTTTCAGCCCGGAGATCAACTACTGACAACTAACCATGAATATAATGCCTGTCGCAATGCTCTGGATTATGTGGCTGAACGGGCTGGTTTACAGGTTGTGGTGGCAAATGTATCGTTCCCGAGCGCGACCTCCGAGCAAGTGGTGACCGCCGTACTGGAGCAAGTGTCTCCCAGAACTCGACTGGCGTTATTGGATCATGTCACCAGTCAAACAGGGTTAGTCTTTCCGATCGCTCAATTGGTGCAGGAATTGCGCGATCGCGGGATCGAAACTCTGGTAGATGGTGCCCATGCGCCGGGGATGCTGCCATTAAATCTACAAGCGCTGGGGGCAACCTACTACACAGGGAACTGCCATAAGTGGCTGTGTGCGCCTAAAGGGGCGGCGTTCTTATATGTCCAGCCCGATCGCCAGTCTCAGATTCGTCCGCTCACAATTAGTCATGGTGCGAATTCTCCCCGCTGCGATCGCAGTCGGTTTCGGCTGGAGTTTGATTGGATGGGGACGGATGATCCTACCCCTTACCTCTGTGTGCCGGAAGCGATTCGCTGGTTGGGGTCGTTATTACCCGGTGGTTGGTCACAGGTAATGGCACATAATCGGGCACTGGCGATCGCCGCCCGTCAACTCCTCTGTACGGCTCTAGAACAGCCGCTACCCTGTCCCGATGACATGATTGGCTCGCTAGCGGTAGTGCCGCTCCCAGACGGGGACTGGCAGGTGCTTCAAACGGCTTTATGGGAGCAGTATCACATTGAAGTGCCAATTATTCCCTGGTTGACTCCTTCTAGTCGGCAAGTGCGGATTTCCGCCCAACTTTACAATCATCTTGACCAGTATGAATACTTAGCCAAGGCATTGCTGGAGTTACTTTAGTTAAGAATCGACATGAAACTTCAGACAACCGTACATTTCTTTAGTTCTCAGTAACGGTGGCGGGGCAATCCAAACCCATCAGACGTTCAAATAATTTATTGAGAGAGAATATATTCTATAATACTTGTAGTGAGTTCCTGCTTAAGGGTTTTCACTGAGTAGACACGGTGCGATCGTTGTTGCTTGGAGAAGGTTCTTTTAAGGTGTAGGTAGATTACCTCGTGTTTTCTATATCAAATTGATCAATTGCTTTTTCTAACTCCGGTTTAACAAACAATGAACACATGCCCTTGTTGCTCTGAAACGTTGCTACGTCATGCCCGTCATAGTGGGGTGTATTGGTTTTGTACTTACTGTTGGCAAGAAATGCCCGTTTTCGATCGAAAAATTGCTGATGTTAGTCAACTTTCAGCCTCTTTTTCTGATCTCGTTAAGTCTTTAGTGACCCGCTAACTGATGGCTAGACCAGCGGCTGTAGAATCCGTGTTAGGTGTCTAGCATTTATCCCTAAACTGATATCGCGATCGATCTGAGGTAACTCTCGGGCGATCGCGATTTTTGTATTTTACGTTTGATGAGGAAATCGGCTAGTTTCCAGTAACGGTATTATAATGTGCGGTTGCAAATTAATCTGAATTGATCGATCTTGCTATTGTGACTGCAACCCTCAATCACTATGAATTTACCCTTTGTTTTAGATATTGCGATCGGTTTAGTTTTTATTTATTTAATCCTGAGTTTGTTAGCGTCTGAGCTGCAAGAGTTATTGTCAACCTTGCTACAATGGCGAGCTAAACATTTAAGAGATTCAATTGAAAATTTATTTGCCGATGCCAATCAAGATCCAGAGAAAGCCGATGAGTTAAGCCAACAAACTCAAGCATTGGTAAAACGGATTTATGATGATCCTTTGCTGAGAAATGTTAATCAGGAAGCGAAGGGTCTTTTGGCGATCGGATTTCGCCGGATTACCTGGGGCATAGCTCATTTGTATCAAAAAATTTTGCATAGGCAGGAGGGTGATTTTGGCGATCGGCGGAGTGGGCCGTCCTACATTGCTCCCGATACCTTTGCCACTACATTTATGGAAACGCTGGGGTTGCCAGTGTTAATCGAAAAGTTGGTAGAGTCACGCCTAGAGAAATTTGCTACCAAGATTTTGGAGGGAATTCACCGAATTGCGGAACAGGCGTTATGGGATCTGAATCAAAATCGTAATTTTCAATTATTAGAAGCCGATTTTACCGATATTGTGCAGGACTTTAACAATAATGAAGCAACCTTATTAACCTGTATCGATCGTCTATCAGAGAGCCTGGATATTTACATTAAGTCATTGCCTGTAGAAACGACAGAATCCTCGCTATATCCCTTATTTTCCGATCGAGTGCGCTCATTTAAATCGGGCTTATTTGGGACTAAAAATGAACGGGCAATTTTAGCCGGTGGTTTACAACCAACGTTGATGGAAATGGTAGAGATATTGGATTCTGCCAGTCGAGTCCATCAAGAAATTCAAGCGGCTTTTGCCGATCGCGATAGCGCCACCTATCAGAAAATCAAAGCCAACCTGGATCATCTGCCAGATTCAGTCCGAGCGAGCTTTGCCGCCTTAGCCCGCCGCGCCTATACCCGCAAAAAACAAACTGAGAGTAATATTAATCAGCTTCGAGAGGAGATTTCTGTTTGGTTCGATCGCTCTATGAGTCGCGCTTCAGGTGTGTATAAACGGAATGCAAAAGGGGTCGCGATTTTACTAGGGATTTTGATTGCCATTACGACTAACGCCGATATGTTTCATATTTTTGGTCGGCTCTCTAGCGATGAAAACTTACGCCAAATCGTCACCTCACGCGCCAGTCAAATTGTTCCCAGCCCAGATGTCCGACCCAGCCCCTCAGTAACCTCTCAGCCACCTCGTGAAACTCTTCCTAATACCGCTAAATTGCTCAATACTCAAACTAACTTGCAGCAAGAGCTAGAAGCAATTAAAAAGCAAACAGACCGTGTGTTGCAGGATATTACATTGCCCTTAAGTTGGAACTTGAGTAACTTAACCCAACAATTTCAGTGTGCTGATACCGAACTATTTTCCGCGCCATTAACAGACACTTCATCAATCCAACAACCTCAACTTGAGGCTACTGAATCTTTGCCAAAGTTGTCTTCATCCAAGGACAATCTGCCACTTTCCAAGTCATTAGGAGTATGGGATCAATTTATTCAGCAATGTTTGTCGGCAGAGGACAAACAGAAGTTAGTTGCTGCATCGATTCCCCGACAGGTTGTGCAAGTCCCGCTCAGTAAACCCTTTTCTACGCTCAAAATTATCCTGGGTTGGCTACTCAGTGGCATTGCGATCGCTATGGGGGCACCCTTCTGGTTTGATTTGCTCAGTAAGGTAATGAATGTCCGTAACACTGGCAGTAAACCCGCGCCTATTGTGCCTGAGGATCAACCAAAGTAACGTAGAGCGCTAAATCAACTTCTCTAGTTCTGTTTGTAGGGCTTGTGTGAGGTCAGCAACCGCTTGTTTGGCATTCCGTCGTCCTCCCTGGTAGGACTCCCAGCGATCGGACACGGAAAGGGGTTGACCAATTGTTACTACAGCCGCTTGATTACCTAACTTGGGGCGATTGAATGGGCTACCTCCCTTAATCCGGGCAATCATATCCCACATTAACAGCGCCGTTTCGGCAAACCGCTCGGCACTGGGTTTTTCTCGTACATAGTTTCCGGTCACTGCCACAAAACTTTCCACGATCCGCATGTGCCAAACCCGTAAATCAGCTTCCTCTGCCACCCGATCGGCTAACCCACGATCGAGCAAAGAAATCTTCTCCGGCTTCAGGTCATCCCGGTAAATATAATCCCATCCCGCTTGTTCCAACCGCCGACAGCGATCGATGAAGCTGCCTTTTTTGTTTTGTAAGCCAAAGTAGTCTTCCGCCACCTGAAGGGCGACATCCAGCAAGGCATTGAGCCGAGTCATTAACTGCTCATGGGACGTGGGTAACGCGGAAGTGGCATTGGGTAGAGTTTGATGGTAGAAGCGCGTGTAAAACTCCTCCATTTTTACCAGTACATGGCCACCTAGACGATAGAGCCGTTCATATAATTCCGTTTCATTCCCGATCGCCGTTGTGGGGTCAGCAGGAGCTAATCCTGTATCGCTCTCTAGCCCGGTTAATAGCTGTTCTACGGCGCTCCAGGGGGGTGAAATGTAGTGATACTTGATCCCGATCGGCAGAATTAACACTTGCTCTGAGCGTCCCGCCTTGCGGATGTCTTCCTCTCCCCAAAACGCCAGTTGGCTAATGCCGGGTTCCAGGGGACTAATCACCTCACTATGCCCATTCGTGGCTCCTTCCGGTGCCGCCGCCAGGGGATACTGTCCATTCACGAATAAATCACGGGCAGACCGCAGCCCGATTAAATCAATTTTGCCCCGATGGATAGGAGTGCCGCCGAGCTGGGAATACAACCAACCCATCCGTTCGCCTGCCCACAAGGGGATGCCGCGATCGTACATAAAGTGAGAATGGATCGGCTGATTGAGCTTAATCCCCTGCCGTTTTGCCACCTTGGGAACAGCTTTCCAGAGTAAATGTGCCAGACACAGCGGATCATCAGCACTAGGATGCCGGAATGCCAGGAGCAAGCGGATTTTGCCTGCCTGAAATTGCTGGTATAAATCGACCAGCGTTGCGACATTTTCCGTATCAATGTGGCGAAGGGCAGTTCGCGATCGCAGGTAAAGGGGAAGTAACCACTGTACCCCACGCACGATCGTCGGATTCAGGGTGGGTGGGATAAACTTCAGAGGGGGTTGTGCTTGACGGATCGGACTAGACAAGGATGGTTCTCCTGATAATCCAAGGGCGGACTAAAACCCAACGGCTTGATCAAACCGAATCATTTCCAAACTGCGATCGCCGTACACTCCTTCAATTTGTTCCCGGCAGCAGTCGATCGCGAAATCGTTCAATTCCTCAGGTTCGATACCATACATCTCTGTAAAGGTAGTAGCTTCCACGCGGCAGAAGCGGGGCCGATCGGCGTAAATCTGGCACTCCCGATTGGCATGGTCAAAATGGATACACCAACCATCCTCGCCAATCAGACTGAGATATAGCACTAACTCTTCTGGCGCTAAATAATCTGCCAGATCCGGTCGATCGCTGGGATCCAGGTGGCAACAAGCACCACATTGTTTAACACAACACCAATTAGCCATTTGATTTATCCATAAAAACAACAGATTTATAGTTTTGTTAACTTTCTTAGGATCGTAGGCACCGCCCGATAAGATAATTAATCGTTACACCAGAGTTATAAAAACTCAACTGGTTGGTTACCTGACTCAGCTTGGGAGGCGAAATGGAGTTTATTAGTGGTCTTGTAGGTGGCATTAATTGGGAAGCCATTGCGCAGTTAACGATGTTGGCAGCCATTGTGATTGCTGGGCCTGTCGTGATCTTCCTACTCGCTGCTCGGGGTGGAGACCTCTAGCTTTATCGACACTCCGGGGTAGCTCCCTTGGTGTTGCCTGAAATAGGCTGTATTCAAAGAAGGTTTACAAGTATGAGAGAGTAGCAACAAGTCCGGCTTAGGTCGGGCTTTTTTTTGGGTTGGCGGGAGTCGCGGGTGGTCTAAGTTGCTGAATAAACGTTTGTAAGATTTGGACATACTCCGATCCGGCTACTGCCATAAGATCATTGTGCCCCGCTCCTTCTATCACAACCCATTGTTTCGGGTGGTTAGCATGGTGATACAACGTCTGCCCATGATGGAGCGGAATCACCCGATCGGCACTCCCATGAATGATTAATACCGGACAGTTCACCCTTCCGATCTTACTCAAATTATCAAATCGATCGAAGGGGAAAATCGGTATCCGGGTAATCACTCGAAATGTTGTGGTAAACGCATTCTCCAGAATTAAGCCTGCGATCGGCACTCGGCTGGCAAGATCCACACTGGGCCCACTGCCCACTGATCGCCCGTAGACGATAATGCGGTCAGGTGGGATGTGTAAGGTCGTGGTTAAGTATTCATAGGCAGCATTAATGTCCTGATAGGTTGTCTGTTCCGAGGCACTACCCGGACTGGTACCATAGCCCCGGTAATCGTAGGATAAAACGGCAAATCCCGTACTATGCAGCGCTTCCAGCGTCGATCGACTATCGCCTAAGTCCTCCGCATTCCCATGACTGTAAAGGATGGTATAAGTGGCTTTGGGATTGGGCAGATATAGTGCCGTAATTTGCACCCCATCCGAGGTGGTCAGTTTCAGGGTGTCCGGCTGATCCTGATAGCTGGCAGGCTGCGGCTGAAAGATCATCCGGTCGGCAAAGAAATAGGCATAACCGCCCAGGGCTAAATAGATGAATAGGATGGACTTTAACACTCGCTTTGCAGAAAATTCTCCCCAGAGTAGCTGTTTCAGTCGTTGAGATCTCTCTCGCCCCATTGTCCTGACCCTCTACGCCTGTACCTGGTCTAATGCCGCGATCGCGGCTTTGATCAGGTGATAGTAATGAGGTTGTGACACATCTACTGGCTTAGAACCGTTGGTGCTGGTGGTCAGTGTGCCCATTTTGTGACCTTGTTGTACCGCCAACAGATGTCCTTGGGCATTACGAATTCTTAACTCTTTGCCATGCGGTAGTTCCAGGAGGCTGCCCTGATAGGGGCGATCGTGATACAAAAATTCGGTTTGGATTTCTGCGTCTGGTTTGGCGGCTGTCTGGGTCGCGGGTCTAGCTCCGACCAGTTCTAGTTGAATTTCGACCGAGCCATTCCACTCATTCAGCCGTAAGCGATAGGCAATATCGAGATGAGTCGGTAAGGGATAGTAGTCGCCCCACCGCCAAGCGACCACGGATAGCTTCCGTTGTCCCGCTGCCCCCTCCTGGCTCACACTTAGCTTCAAATGCCCTTTGCTAATTTTTCGTTGCTCCCAAACGCGGACATTGGCTGACCAAAATATCGGCTCCGGATTGTCGATGCCGCAGGGATGCAAGACATCCAGTTGATCAAACAAGCTGAAATCTGCATTGGCTAATGGACTTTCGGCATCGATCGTCACTAAGGGTTTCAGGAGTTCCGGTGCTAGATGGTGATGGGCAAAGGTGCGGAGCCGCGATCGCAGTTCTGGTAAATTCTCAGCTTTAAGGGAAAACCCACCGGCAGCTTTATGACCGCCATGTTTTTCCAGCAGATCTTTACAAAACTCCAGGGCTTCAAACACATGGAACTCGGGAATACCGCGTGCCGAACCACGAATATGCCCATCGTCTTCATTGGTGCCAATAAATACCGGCACTCCATACCGCTCTACCAGACGGGAGGCGACAATCCCAATCACCCCATGATGCCAACCGGGATTGATCACCACCAGCACCCGATCGTCCTGCACATCAAAGGTTTCTGAGAGCGCGATCGCTTCCTGTTCAATTTCTTCACAATACAGTTGCCGCTGGCGATTGATTTGTTCACACTGCATTGCCCGTTCCAGTGCCACACCGGGATCATCGGTTGTCAGCAAATCAATCACCACTTGCGGATCTGCAATCCGACCGACCGCATTAATCCTCGGCCCTAAGCGAAAGCCGATCGCCTCCGGTTTGAGATCTTTACTGCCACTTAGTCCCGATACCTGAACCAACGCTTTCACTCCTTCTAACTGGGAGTTGGGTAGGAGTTGTAAGCCTTGTTTGACCCAACGACGATTGACTCCCGTCAGTGGCGCAAGATCCGCGATCGTCCCTAAGGTGAATAGTTCTAATAACGTTTGATTCAACTCGGGTCGATTAAAGCTATTTGCCAGGTAAACCGCCAAAACATAGGCAACCCCAACTCCTGCCATGCCGCGATAGGGGGAAGTTTCGGGGATCAATTTTGGATTCAGAATCGCATTGGCTGGGGGCAGTTCCGGTGGTAGATCATGGTGATCGGTGACAATCACGGTGAGCCCTAACTCGCGGGCGCGGGCGATCGGGGCATGAGCCGCAATCCCATTGTCTACGGTGAGAATCACCTCTACACCTTCATCATGGAACTCTTCCACCATGCGTTGATTAATGCCATAGCCTTCCTTCATGCGGCTGGGAATGGCGTAGTCTACCTGACCGCCGAGAAACCGTAATGCCCGGAGCAATAATGCGGTACTGGTCATGCCATCGGCATCATAGTCACCACAAATGGCAATCCGCGATCGGCGATTGATCGCATTGATCAGGAGTTCCAAACTTAACGGTAAGTCAGGGAATTCTACCAAAGGTGAAGGTAACTCTTCGGTATCGGGATGCAAAAAAATCTGTGCCTGGTCTGGTGTCGTAATTCCCCGGTTAACTAACACTTGAGCGACCAGGGGCGATAGATCCGTGGCGGCGGCAATCTGGTGGGCTAAGTCAGGTTGGGCAGTGGCGATCTGCCAACGTTGAGCCGGAACTTTGGTTGGAGCAGCACTAATCACTTGGGTTCAGAGGTGAATTTAGTAGACAAATGAATACAGTAAGCGGTAAACAACCATTCTGTTTATTAATTCTGTTTAACCACCTAAAAGGCATGACCCATATTCTTATCAGAACTGATGTTCGTCAGGGGTGATCAATCATACGCCATTCCCGCTAAAGCAAGGTTTGATTACGGGATCAGCCAAACCTCGTATTGCACCTCTATGGTTTGACCGAGCAGATCGGAAATTAGCCCGAGGTACGATCGACTCAAGGTGCAAAGATAAAGGAAATCTAAACTATCTCTCTATTCGTACTCGGTACGAAGTAGGCATCAAATGTCCTCTGCTGTTAAGGCTTTGGCGATCGCTTTCATTGTTTTCACCCTACCGATCGATGCCGCCATTGGCTACACTCCACCTAATCGCGGTGGTCCAAACTCTAGTCAGGGTACGGGGACGCGATTATATTCTTTGTTTCTGTCGTTCTATGATTCCTGACCAAACCTCTGATCCAGTCCGTCAACAAGCACTAGCCGCGTTGACAGCCATGTTTATTGCCCAGGGGCATCCGACCCAGTATGCAACTCACATGGCAACGGCAGCAATTTTCCAGACCGACTTAGAGCTGAGAAATGCTCAACTGTCTCACTTACTGGGATGGCTACAACAGCAATATCCAGAGATTTATCAAGAAGCTTTGAAAATTGTTGAACAGACACGCCAGGAGTTTGAGCAACGGGTGCAAACGGGTTAGCGGTGCGATCGCAATCAGGTAAGAGATCAGTAATTACACTGAGCTTGCATCGCTGAATCACTCGGTTATCTCAACCATAAAATCACTTTGGCGCGATCAGCTTAACATTTCTTAGTGAATTTTATATATAACATTATTCAATTCCGGCTAGAGATCCGTAATTGCCCTGCTTATCCCACCGGGGGGTAAATTAGATTCAGTGTTTGTGACGGGTTTTTCTTTCAGCCAAATGTCTATTCTCAGGAGAGTAAAGCCTAATCCCTAGAGGGTAATTGTTCTCAGGGTGAGGCATACCAAGTTCCAGTTATTCATTGCAAGGGATTTAGAACAATGGCTGTTGAAAAAGTAAACTCTTCCTCTAGCTTGGCTGAAGTCGTCGATCGCATTTTGGACAAAGGCATTGTGATTGATGCTTGGGTGCGCGTCTCCCTGGTTGGGATTGAACTGCTCGCCATCGAAGCCCGTGTGGTGATCGCGTCTGTGGAAACCTATTTGAAGTATGCCGAAGCTGTTGGCTTAACCACTCAAGCCGCAGTTCCCGCTGCATAGCAATTTGGACGCGCTGGGACTCTGTACTTTCAGTGGCTGGTTTGTACCCCTGGGGCTGACATCCCGCTTGTAAAAGCTTGTCATGCTTCACGGCAAACCGTTTAACTGGAATCGAAACAACAGATCTCCCAGCGTTTTTAGCTTGTTCATCATTCCCAGTGAAGTGGGAGGAACCTTTCATGAAGTCTTTGAGGGACTCCTGGCAAGCAGAGAGACAGCAGCGCCAACAGCAGGTGAGCGATCGCCAGGAAACCGTTGCTGACCTGTTAACAACCATGCAGCAAGACCGCGAACAGCAGGCATCCCAACTCTGGGAACGCTTGAATCAATTTCGAGCGCAACTGGCAGATTTAGATCAGGCTCGACGGCTGGAATTTCAGGTATTTCAAGCTGATTTACAGCAATCCCATTTAAATTTGCAGGCTCAAACTCAAGCGTTTCTGGTCGCGATGGCGGAACATCGGCATGTTCAGGCTCAGCAATTGGCGGCGGAACTGCATGTCTTTATCCAGGGGTTGCAGCAGCGCACTGCCCAATTCCTATCAACGATCGCGGCTGATCGGTCGCTGATGGCACAACAGTTAACGCAAGAATTACAGACCTATCAGCAAAATTTGCAAGCATTGGTACGATCGCTGCGTCAGCAAATGCAGGATGACTTAGCCGATCTCAAAGCGGATACCCAGGCCTTCTTGCTCGATCGAGGGCAGTTACGTCACCAGAGGCAGCAGCACCAGCAGCAGGAATTAGCCAATTTTATGGATACCCTGCGATCGGATGTGCAGAATTACCTGGGTGAGATGGCAAGCTTGCGGCAGCAACGGGCTGACCAACTCTCGCAAACCTTAAGCCAGCAACGAGCCGAACGCACCGAAGAATTGCAAGCCATGTTCGATCGGTTGGCAGCCTTTCGGACGGAGTTACGGCAGTTTCATCAAGGATTACAACAACAGGTATGGGGCGATCGCCAAGAAGTGGCTACCCAACTGCCTGAGGTGGCTCCACCCGTTGCTGCGTCAGTCAAACTGCCATCGGCAATGCCTGTAGCGAAACCGGCAGCATCTAAACCTAGCTCGAAGCCTGCTGTGAAATCGACCGTTGTGCCGACTCGCCCCGTGGCAACCTTACCCACGAAAGTCACGCAACCCCAGCGAGGAGTGCATCCAGCGACCAAGGCAGCAAAATCGCCGGTTAAAGACGAGATTGCTTACGAAAAAGCCGTTTATAGCTTTTTACATACCTCCCAAGGTGCCCGGTTGACCCAGATCGAATCCTCATTAGGAATCAATCGGTTTCAAGCCGTAGATGCCCTGCGATCGCTGATTAAAAAAGGCTTGGTAACTCAGCGCGATCGTGTCTATCACATTCAAGGCGACTTAGTATCCTCATAACCAGGTTCGGTGGTTGGTGTTGCCTTGAGACTAACCACTGATTTTTTCTGACATCATTCCTGACTCGTTCCCTAATTCAGAGGTGAAATCGTGACTACCGTACTTCGAGCCAGCCCCCGCCGATTTGTTAGCACCCCTTCTGTCGAACGGATTGTGGTGCGGGCGTTACGTTATCTGCAATCGGGATTTTCGGTACATTTGCGGGGCCCTGCGGGGACTGGTAAAACAACCTTAGCGCTGCATCTGGCTGACTTAATTGCTCGTCCCATTATGTTGGTGTATGGGGATGATGAATTTACTACGTCTGATTTAATTGGCAATCAATCGGGCTATACCCGCAAAAAGGTAGTCGATAACTACATTCATAGTGTCGTTAAGGTTGAGGATGAACTGCGGCAAAACTGGGTTGATTCCCGGCTGACGTTAGCCTGTCGGGAGGGCTTCACGCTGGTTTATGACGAATTCAATCGCTCCCGTCCTGAAGTCAATAATGTGTTGCTATCGGCGCTGGAAGAGAAGCTATTGGTGCTGCCACCCAGTAATAACCGCAGTGAGTATATTCGCGTCAATCCCCATTTCCGGGCAATTTTAACCTCCAATCCCGAAGAATATTGTGGAGTACATCAGACGCAGGATGCCCTGATGGATCGGCTGGTGACGATTAACATGCCGGAGCCGGATGAATTGACACAGCAAGAGATTCTGGTACAGAAGACAGAGATCGATCGCCCCAGTGCCGCCTTGATTGTTCGATTAGTCAAAGCCTTTCGGACGAAAACGGGTGCCGAAAAGTCATCAGGTCTACGTTCCTGCTTAATGCTGGCAAAGGTCTGTCAGGAACACCAAATTCTCGTTACCCCAGAGAATGCGGATTTCCGGGATATTTGCTCGGATGTGATGTTGTCCCGCGCCGGATTACCGCTGGAGCAAGCCACTAAAGCCCTATGGGAACTGCTGAACGACTTTATCTGTCATGGATACAGTGATGTCGAAGTTGCTGAACCTGTGGTGGCTGTAGCCGACGTACCGACTCCCAACCCAGAGGAGATTGCTCAACACTTAGATGCGTTGGAAGCAGATGCGGCAACGACAGAACCGAGCGTTCCAGTCGCCCAACCTGAAGCGACTCCAGAAGCAACGGTTACTGAGTCACTCATGCCTTACGAGCAAGAAATTCTGGCGTATTTAGAGCAATCTAACGGTGCTAAATTAACCCAAATTGAAAAAGCTCTGAAGCTCGATCGCGTCCAGACGGTTGATACGCTCCGGGCATTGCGAGAACAGGGGAAAGTGATCCAACGCGATCGCCTGTATGTGGTGACTGCTAAGGAAATTGTTCAGGGGGCAAACGCATGACAGTAACCACCCCAACCCTAACGCAGTCTACTAAGGATTCTGCGAGAGCGATTACGACTTCAACCCAGGGTTCCACCTTGGCAGATGTGCTGGAACGGGTGCTGGATAAAGGCATTGTGATTGCTGGAGATATTTCGGTTTCCGTCGCCAATACGGAGTTACTGAATATCCGAATTCGGCTGTTGATCTCTTCTGTGGATAAGGCCAGAGAAATTGGGATTAATTGGTGGGAAAACAATCCCCACTTCAGCGCTCAGACCGCTAGCTTGCTGGAAGCTAATCGCCAGTTACAAGAACGAGTCGAAGGTTTAGAAGCAGAATTGCGATCGCTGCGCTCTCTCCCGGCGGGGGCTGATCAGGCGGTTAGTCCTCAGTCCACTGTGAAGTCTACAGCGAAATAGTGTTTGCACCTATGCTGTGCGCTGTGATGTTAAGGAACGAGCCGGGTCAAAGGGAGATCGCCAATTTCATCTCTCTTTGACCATTTTCCTTCTACCATCACTGGGAAATCCCGCACAATGAAGGTAGGAAATTCCCCCTGAAACCGAGTGACCTCTTCCGAACAACTCCCCGTTCACGCCATTCCCAGTCCGCCTAAAGCCAGTAAAGAGGCGGGGTTAGCACCATTATTGTTGACGGTGATTGAATTAGTGCGGCAACTGATGGAAGCGCAGGTGATTCGCCGGATGGAAGGAGGCGAGTTAAGTGATGACGATCTCGATCGGGCGGCAGAAAGTTTGCGAAAATTAGAAGAACAGGTGGTCAAGCTCTGCGACATCTTTGAGATTGATCCTAAAGACTTAAATATTGATTTAGGTGAAGTAGGCACTCTGTTACCCAAATCCGGCGGCTATTATCCTGGGGAGACCTCTGCCAGTCCAACGATTTTGGAATTGCTCGATCGCCTGCTGAATACGGGAGTGGTGGTGCAAGGTGATGTTGATTTAGGGCTGGCAGATATTGATTTGATTCATGCCAAGTTGCAATTAGTGCTGACCTCCAAACCAATCTAAACTCTATGGGTTACGGACTTTACTTATACGGAATTTTTCCTCTCCCAGGACCGGAAGACCTATCCCTGGAAGGCTTGGACAAACAACCCGTCCAGTTACAGGTGATCGATGGGTTTGCCTTTTTGTATTCCGAGGCACAACAGGAGCGCTATCTTGCCAGTCGCAAGAATTTACTGGGACATGAAAAGGTCCTGGAACAGGCGATGGCAGCCGGATATAGAACGTTGCTGCCGCTTCAATTTGGGCTAATTATTGAAGACTGGGCGATGGTAACGCAGCAGTTAACCCAACCGCATGGAGCCAGTCTGCACCAGTTATTTGAAAAATTGGCTGGTAAGCGGGAAGTTGGGGTTAAGGTGTTTTGGACGCAGGATGCTGAGCTACAAGCCTTGATGGATGAAAACCAGACTCTGAAAGCGCAACGGGATGATCTGGAAGGCAAAAATCTCAGTATGGATGAGGTTGTGAAGATCGGTCAGGCGATCGAGAAAGCGATGGAAACTCGGAAACAGGGGATCATTGCTGCCTTTCGATCAAGCTTGAATCCGTTAGCCAGCGAGATAGTCGAAAACGACACGCTGATGGAATCGATGATTTATAACGCCGCGTATCTGATTTCCTGGGATAGCGAACCCGACTTTAACCATCAAGTGGAAGCCCTGGATCACCAATTCGACCAGCGCCTCAAGATCCGCTACAACAACTTCACGGCTCCATTTAATTTCGCTCAAATCGATCGGCTGGAATAGGATCAAAGTAACACCTCACTTCCCCATCTCCCCATCTCCCCACCTCCTGTCTCTTATACACATCT
>NZ_JBLZFZ010000097.1:0-16614 GCF_050753385.1 Pantanalinema rosaneae CENA516 | reverse complement strand
AGATGTGTATAAGAGACAGCTCCCCATCTCCCCATCTCCCCATCTTCCCCATCACTCCTCTCCCGGCGGCAACACCACCGTCACGATCGTTCCCTTGCCTACAGTGCTATTGATCTGAATCTGCCCCTGATGTTTTTCCACAATCACCTGAGCGATCGCCAACCCTAGCCCCGATCCTTTCGTTGCCGTTTGACTCCGCGCCGGATCAGCCCGATAAAACCGATCGAAGACATGCGGTAAGGCTTCTGCCGGAATGCCAATCCCGGTATCTTGAATTGTGACCTGCAATGCTGAGTTCCCTGCTCGTTTGATCGGTCGCAGTTCTACCGTAATTTGACCATTGGTTAGCGTATACTGCACCGCATTCCCTACCAGATTGGTAAACAGACGAATCAGTTGATCGCGATCGCCATAAACCGAATAGGTACCCTCCGGTTCACTGCTCATCAGCCTCAGTTGCAGGTGCTTGTCGGTAGCCAGCGATCGTTGTTCTTCTACTACCTCTTGCAGCAGATCTTCTAATGCCACGATCGACCAACGGGGTTGCACCATGCCACTATCCTGTCTGGCGAGGAACAGCAAATCATCCACTAATCGACCGAGCCGTCGGGTTAAGCGTTCGACCACTTGTAGATGTTGTTTCTGGATTTCCGGGTCGGGATTGGGATCGGCTAGAGCCACCTGCACATTGGTTTGAATTACTGCGATCGGACTCCGCAGTTCATGGGACGCATCGGCAGTAAACTGCTTCAATCGCTGATACGACTCGCGTACTGGTTCCATCGCCAAATCCGATAACCACCAGCCGATCGCTCCGATCACAACTAACACCAGGCTAGTTCCCAGACTGAGATCGACCACTAACTGTCGAGTTGGTTTCGTGACTTCAAACCAGGGATGACTTACCCGCAGATAGCCCAATACTTGACGACCCACCTCAACCCGCTGAGTTACCTGACGCAGAATCAGGGGATCGGAGTAGGAGGGTGAGGGAGGTAAGGAGGATGAGGGAGGTGAGGAAGGTAAGGGAGGTGAGGAAGGTAAGGGAGGTGAGGAAGGTAAGGAGGATGAGGGAGGTGAGGAGGATGAGGAAGGTGACGGAGGTAAGGACGCAACCTTTACTCCCCTATCTCCCCTATCTCCCCTATCTCCCCTATCTCCCCTATCTCGCTGCCGCTCTACCCTGACCGTCTCACTGGAAATATCCGTTTGTAAAGGAATATCTAGAGGCTCTGACAAAGTGGACCACAGCAGGGTTCCAGTTGGGCTAAACCACTCTAGATCAATGTGGTCGTCTTCCCCAGGGGTGGCATTATCGCGGAAACTGGCTTCAATATTGACTCGGAGGGGGCTGCCCTCAAAGTGGGGGTTGATCGATTCAATCACCAGCGATCGCTGCACCACTTCCACCACATGATTCAAGGTGTCATCGATTCGTTCAATTAGCGTACTGCGGACATACAGGTAAAAGCCACTGGCAAACAGGAGGAGCAGCACTGCCGTCACCGTGGTATACCACAATGCCAAGCGACGACGGGTGGTTTGAAACATCTCGCAACTTCCAAAAAATTGTGCTCAACTTCCTAAATTGTGTGTACTATCGCGGTATGCAAACCCAAACAAACTAAAAACGATCGTGGAACTGAAACTTACTGGCTGATCTTGCTCTGATGGTAGTCAGTCTGTAATGTTACCGGGAGACGATCGGGATTTTAGGTCAATGTTCAATCATACCCACTTCTCCTCTCAAAATTTCAGAAAATGGCGGCTCGATACAAGCAAATTTTGTTGGAATCATGCGCCACTTTCGTGAAAGGCATCTATAATTTGTTGTCGCTATAAACCCCTTTCCCAGAGGGGCAATTGCCAGGTTACAGATTTTGATTAAAGGTGGTCGCTTTTTAGCAAAATTAGTTACCATGCATTAGCGTCTTGATTGTGTATTGATTGCTTTGGTTCGCTCTATCACATCTTTTCCAAATCGCTTTAATTTCCAACTTCTCAGTGAGCAGACAACGCTGTGGTTAGCGCCTTCAAAAATATACTGTCGGGTAAATCTAAAGGTATCGGGGTTGAGTTAACTCCAGAACGGATTAATATCGCTCAGTTACGCAAACAAGGACAGGGGTTCAAACTAACAACTCTTGCCTCTACCCTGATACAAGAAGGACTGTTTCAAGAAGGTCGGATTCTCGATCCACCAGGGATGGCGGAAATCATCCAATCGCTGTTGGCAGAGAATAAGATCAAGGTGAAGCAGGTTGCTACCGCCGTCATGGGTGGGCGGGATACGGTCACTCGAATTATTCCGGTTCCGGCAGAGTTGGACGATCGCGAATTACGAGAAATGGTGCTGAATCAAGAGGCGGGGCTATACTTGCCTTTTCCTCGTGAAGAAGCCGATGTTGACTATCAAAAACTGGGGCTATTTGTTGACGAAGATGGTATCGAAAAAGTCCAGGTTTTATTAGTTGCAACTCGTAAGGAAATTACCGATTCCTACATCCGCACCTTTGAGAATGCAGGGTTACGGATTGATGTGCTAGAGATTAGTAGTTTTGCCCTGATTCGCACGATTCGTGAGCAATTGCGACAGTTTTCTCCCCAAGAAGCAGTCGCGCTGGTTGATATTGAATTTGAAAGTACAGAGATTTCCATTGCGGTCGATGGTGTACCGCAATTTTCTCGTACTGTTCCGATCGGAACCTATCAAATTCAAAGTGCTCTGTCTCGTGCCATGAACCTGCCGCCCAGTCGCAGTACTGAGTTGTTGCAGGGAATGACTATTCCGGTGACACCATCGGAATCGACGATGGGCACTCCTAGCCGAATGGGGGGAACTAATCCGGGTGCGGCTGCCATGCTCCGTATTATTGGCGAATTAGCTGATGAACTCCGGCGTTCCATTGATTTCTATCTCAATCAGGGTGACAACCTAGAGGTTGCACAGTTGTTGCTGGCAGGTCCTGGGGCTGCGATCGGGCAGTTGGATGAGTTCTTTACCCAACGTTTAAGCCTACCTTGCAGTCAGGTTGATCCAATTGCCGCGCTCGGCTTAGAGGTCATGCAGGAAGTTCCAGACACACAGCGATCAGGACTAGGGGTTGTGCTAGGTCTGGGATTGCGGGAGGCTTCGTAATATGTATAGTTTGGATGTTAACTTTCTCAACGATCGACCGGAGTATAAACCTGAGGCAGCTGCTCGAACGCCAAGAGCCGGAGCCGTTGGGGTACCCGAGAGTAAAACGCCGCTGATCTTAGGGCTGGTGGCGATGCTGGCATTGTTGGGGATATCTGGGGGGGCGTGGTGGTGGCTACAAACCGCAAACGCCGATTTGGCAGCTCGCTCCGGTGTGTTAGATAGCGAACTGGGGAACTTAAAAAACTTGGAGGCAGAGCTAACCGCCGCTCAAACTCAAGTTAAACAAGCCCAGGAAGAGACGGCGGCTTTAGCCAGTGTGTTCAATACCGTCAAACCCTGGTCTGCCATGATGAAAGATCTGGGTGAGCGCACGCCATCGGCGGTACAAATTCTTCAGGTGAAACAGGTGCCACCCGCACCAAACCAAGCCCCTGCCCCGGGAGCAAATGGCAATATTCCACCCCAAATTGGCACGATCGAGATCTCTGGCAAAGCGCGATCGTTCAATGATGTCAATGACTTTCTACTGGTTTTGCAACGGTCTAAGTTTCTGAAAGCTGACGAAACAAGACTCATCAGTTCTAAGCTGGGTGAACCCACAGCCCTGGAAGGGTTAAAACTGGAAGGAGTGTCCCAGGCTCAGATTCCTGATCAAGATAAGCCTGTGATTCCGGCTGATGTGGACTTCAAGATTCAGACAGCCCTGAATGATGTGCCAGCTTCCGAACTGCAACGAGAATTGGAGCGGGCTGGTGCGGTAGGACTGACAACCCGGATCGAATCATTGCGACAGAAGGAGGTGATTCAGCCATGAGTGCTACTGGAGACTTTATTCCGGGCGATCAGCCAGTTGAATCTACACCTGATGCTCCGGTCATATTTGGCGTTCGGCTGACTCCGACCATTCTGGGTATCCTGTTTGGTGTGCTCGGGCTGGCTGGGGCCTTGTATATCTTGCTCAACCTGGTACAGCCTGAATGGGATCGCTATCAAGAGTTATCCAGCCAGGTGGCTGAAAAGGAAGCTCAGGTTAATGCTAAGCAAAATCTGAAGCAACAAATTGATGCTGCCCAAAAAGAGTTAGAAGTGACGAAAAAGAGACAGGAAGATGTTTACTCCCTGTTTGCGAACGAAACGACGCTGAATACTCTATTGCTAGACATTAACCGGCAGGTTGAAGCCCGCAACAGTGGCTTACCAGCGGCTAGAAATGCTCTGCTGGCGACTTGCCCAGCCTGGGTTAGAGCTAATGCTGCCGCCCTGGAGAACAAAGAGAATGGTGGTGCTCCTTTCGTGGTGAAGTCAGAACTGCGCGAGTTTACCCCAGACCCCAAAGTCACTGGGATCATTCAGGATAGTTCCTACGGTTCCACGATTAATAACAAGCTCAGGCGGGAGACGGTCAATGTCGAGCTAGAAGCCAACTACGACCAAATGATGGCGATTCTGAGAAACATGGAACGGTTACAACCGTTTTTAGTATTTCGGAATGTGGATGCTACTGTACCCAAGCAGTTGCGGCTCTATGAAGTTCGGGGAGGGAGGGTGCAATTTCTAACTAGATGTCAGCCTGAGACTCGCATCAATATGAAGTTTCAGCTTGATGCCCTCATGCCGCTGACCGCTGCTGATAAAGCCGCACTCGCTCCGCCCCCTGCGCCACCCGCTCAGTAGTGTGATGAGCGATCGCCCCAAATGAATACAACCAGAATGCAGGCTTCAGATTGATTAACGATGTGAGGAGGGAACCGTGCAACAGACTCAGGGATTAACAGGGATTTTGATTGGTGGTGTGATGCTCGGGGCGGCTACATTGATCACTCCGCCCCCTGCTGTTGCCGCTAAAACCAGTGATGTGCAACTAAAGGCAACGGCATCTGGAGTCAATGTGCTGCTGACGACTCCAGGTAAAGGTAAAGCGCCAGCGCAAGTGGTTGCTGCCAGTCAGGGCAATCGGCTGACGGCGGATGTGATGAGTAGTGACATCCAGTTACCTTCAGGCGGCATCTGGCGGAATAATCCGGCTCCTGGCATTGCCAAAATTACCGTAGCACCGCTCAGCCAGGATCGGGTACGGGTGACTGTGATTGGTAAGACCGATGCGCCGATCGCCAAGATTGATCGCTTGGCAGGTAGCATTAGCTTACAGACGGCAGCTGCCAAACCTGGTCAACGCTCATCGACGGTAAACAAAGGGGCGATCGCGCAACAAACGGCTCCAGCCAGATCATCTAGCCCTGCCTTTATCCCTGGGTTTGGTAGAGTTCCACCGAATGTGAGAGTGGTGGAGAAATCAAAGGATGCTGAAGCAGGCATGATTCCTGCACCCGTTGCCCAAGTGCCACCAGTGGTGTCACCCATGCAAGGTCCACCTCCCTTGATCCCCAATCCGGATGTGCGGGTACAGGGACCGGCTCCTGTTCCCGGTGTGCCTCTCTCGCCCAGAGCGGTACCACCCCCAGTTGGGGATATTTCCACCGCCTCGATCGATACTGCTCCTACCCTGGTAGATTTGGGTACCGCTCAAACGGTACCTCGCCTGGTCTTGCGGGATGCGCCTGCCCGAGAGGTCTTGGCATTACTGGCGCGGGCGGCTGGACTGAACTTGGTGTTTACAGGTGAGCAGGAAGGTACCCAGCAGCAACCGGGACAACCGGGAGCCGCTACCCCTGAGGGCCCGAGAATCACCCTGGATTTAGAAAATGTGCCAGTGCAAAATGCCTTTAACTACGTGTTGATGGTGTCAGGGTTAGAAGCCAATCGCCGAGGTAATACAATCTTTGTCGGTACCAGGCTACCGAATACTGCCCGTGATGTCCTGATTCGGAGTGTACGGCTGAATCAAGTGCCAGTCGTGAATGCCCTGAATTACCTGGTGAGTTTGGGGGCAGAAAGTGTGATTAGCCGGGAGCGGCTGGTGACCAGTGTCAATGCTGTGCCTGTCACGCAATTAGCTGGGGCGGCTCAGAGTGCTATTACTCAAACCCAAACGACGACAGAACAGCGTTTGGAAACCCAACGGGTAGACTTCACAGACTCAGTTCCATTCCTACGCGGAATGCAGGTATCTGGGGATGAGCGCACCAACATGCTGACCATGGTTGGTTCCCCCCGACAGATTGAAATTGCCCTATCGCAATTGACTCAGCTTGATGTGCGTCGTCGTCAGGTTGCTGTCAACGTGCGTGTGATTGATGTCAACCTGCTGGCGCTTGATCGTGCCTATAGCAGTTTCTCCTTTGGGGTCGAAGATACCCGCGTGGTCAGTGAAGGTGGGGTGGGTGTGATTAACTTTGGCAAAGTCACTCCGGCGAATACGGGTCTGAGTGGTGCCTCTGTGGGGCAGGGGGTTGTTGGTTTAACCTCGTTTAGCCAGTTTCCGTTTAATTTCGTTCGTAACTTCTTTGCCCAATTACAGTTTGCGATCACCAACGGTAACGCGAAGGTCGTCACCGATCCAACCTTGGTGATTCAAGAGGGCCAGCGGGCGGAGGTACGGCTGACTCAGGAAGTTGTGACTAACTTTGAGCAGCAGGTAACGGCAACCGAAAACTCGACTCAAATCACGATTACGGTTGAAAAAGCCTCAGCCGGTCTGATTCTACCTATCCAGGTCGATCGGATTGATGATAACGGCTTTATTTCAATGTCTGTAGCACCCACGATCGCCGCTCCCGCGAGTACTCAGGATATTTCCATTCCTGGTTCCGGTGGTTCGGCAGCATCGGTCAACACGATTACGCTACTCTCAGAGCGACGGTTGCAGTCTGGGCAAGTCCGAATGCGGGATGGACAAACACTGGTGCTCGCCGGGGTAATTCAGGATCAAGACCGAGCCGCAGTGACAAAGATTCCGATCCTGGGTGATATTCCCATTCTGGGTGCCCTGTTCCGCCGGACCGAGCGGCAAAACCAACGGCAGGAGCTAATTGTATTAGTGACTCCCCGGGTGTTGGATGATTCGGAACGGAGTACCTTTGGCTATAGCTACACCCCAGGGCCGGGTGTTCAGCGAGTGCTGGAGCAGGGAGCGCAGCAACCACGATAGTGCATCTACCATCTCAAGAACGATAGGGTGTAGGGACGTTGGGCAACTAGCGTCCCTCTGCTTTTTGCGCTAAAACCAGGATAGTTGGACTGAGGGGATGAGTGATTGTCGCAGTTGCTCAACCTTGCCCCGTTGATACATGGGAGTTTTGTGTCGTCCCATTAATCGGGGTTTAACTCCTGCTCGGTACAGTAAATCGCGGGCTTCCCGACCGGAACATCCTAAGATAGTGGCGACATCTCCCAACGGCAACCACTGGTTGGTAAATCGGTTTAACAGCGCTGCATCACTCTCTTGTTGAATTTCGGTGAGGAGTCGCTGGGCTAAAAACCAGCAGGCTAAAGTGTCTGCTGCGGCTCGGTGAGATTCATGAATGTCAAAGCCAAAATGTTTCACCAGGTCAGGCAAGCGGCGTGACGGTAGCTCGGGTAGCATCAAGCGCGACAGAATTACGGTACAAAGCTGCTGATCCCGC
This sequence comes from Pantanalinema rosaneae CENA516, assembly GCF_050753385.1. Classification (NCBI taxonomy): domain Bacteria; kingdom Bacillati; phylum Cyanobacteriota; class Cyanophyceae; order Leptolyngbyales; family Leptolyngbyaceae; genus Pantanalinema; species Pantanalinema rosaneae. The sequence continues at coordinate 8,949 of NZ_JBLZFZ010000097.1, read as the reverse complement.
GATCGCTCAAAGCTGCTTCCCAGGCGATCGCTCTCGGCTTGAATAAAGGCATAGTCAAAACTGAGATTATGGGCAGTCAAAATGCCCTGATTCAGTAAGGGCAAATAACGGTGCCAAAGGTCGGTGGCTGGAGGAGCCTGATCTACCATAGCCTGAGAAATCCCAGTAAATGCCGTAATCGTTTCAGGCACAGGCATCTGGGGATTAATCAGATCGGTTTGGTGATGCAAGATACCATCGGTCAGTGTCGCCTGCAACACGGAGATTTCAATCACGCGGGCTTCGGTTGCTCGATGCCCAGTCGTTTCGACATCCACGATCGTCAGGAGTTGCTGACTGACATGGCGGTAGTGCGCTAAAAGTTCTGCGGAGGATTTACCAGACATGAAACGTTCAAGCCACGATCGTCAACGGTAGTCTGAGTCTCAATAGAGTATAGGGACGAATATGGGTTCGTCCCTACATTGGGCTGATCGCCGAGTTAATTCAATTGCTCCGAGGAAACAATTACCGTTCTGAGCGGATCACTGGCTTATTCCGTTTGATCGGCTTGGGCTTCGGTGCATTCTGCGGGGCATCTTCAATGTAGTCGCCCGCGTCTTGATGACCCCGAATCCAGGCAGGACGAGTCTGGTCATACGCCATTTGTAAAGCGGCAGCCGCGATCGCATGAGGTTCGTATTCCTCCGACAACTGAGCCACGATCGGTAAGAAGGATGCCATCCGTTCTCCTGCCAGAGCTTCCCGGATTTGAGCCTGGAGTTTCTCCAGTTGGCGTGCTTCGATTTGTGCCCGAGTTGGGATCGAGGCAAGTTCTAGCCGTTGACGAATGTGATGTTCGATGTCACGCAGCTTCCGGCGATCGAAGGGTTGGATCAGCGAAATCGCTTTGCCTTCCTTCCCGGCGCGACCAGTTCGACCAATCCGGTGGACATAGTTCTCGACGCTATCGGGTAGATCGTAGTTGATCACATGGGTCAGGTCATCGACGTGGATCCCGCGTGCCGCAATGTCAGTAGCGACGACCCAGCGCACTTGCCGTTGCCGGAACCGGAGTAACAGACGTTCCCGTTGGGTTTGGCTGAGATCCCCGTGATACTCATCCACGCTATGACCGGCGGCTTGCAGTTGGCTGGTCAGTTCTGCGGCGGCTTTCCGGGTGCGGACAAAGATCAGTGCCGATTCAGGATCTTCCAATTCCAGGATCGGGAGTAGGGCGCGAGCTTTTGTCCAACCCCGAGGCACTTGATAAGCCACCTGATTAATCCGGGTAGGAGCGGCTTTCGGTTGCTCGATCGTCACTGTGATCGGCGATCGCAGGAACTTCGTCACCAGCTTCCGGATCGAGGGATCCATTGTTGCTGAGAAGAAAGCGGTTTGCCGCTCAGTCGGAGCCTGGTTGAGGATCTTTTCGACATCTTGAATAAAGCCCATGTTCAGCATTTCATCGGCTTCATCCAACACGATCCAGCTCAGTTGATCCAGTTTCAGATCGCCCCGGCTGAGCAGGTCTAAGACCCGTCCAGGGGTGCCCACCACTAACTGAGCGCCGCGTTGTAACCGAGAAATTTGCGGTTCGATCGCTTGTCCACCATAAATGGAAACCACTTTCAGGCGGCGATCGTCGTTAAAGCCGCGAATCGCTTGGCAGACTTGCAGCGCTAACTCACGAGTTGGGGTGAGAACTAACGCTTGCACAGCCGGTAGTTTGACATCAATCCGTTCCAGGATGGGTAGGGAGAAGGCGGCTGTCTTGCCTGTACCCGTTTGGGCTTGCCCGACGACATCACGACCGGATAGTAAATGAGGAATTGCCTGTGCCTGAATCGGTGTGGGAGTGGTAAACCCACTCTCTTCCAAAAACCGAACTCGCGCTTCAGAAATGCCAAGGCTATGAAAAGAAAGAGTCATTACATCTCCTAAGAGTTAAGGGGATTTGAGGTACTAGAAAATCTGTCGCCTCTGACTGGTGCCGGAGGCAGGTTATCTGACGTGACGAGGTGTTATGGAACCGTCAACGATCGCAGTGGAATCACATCATTGGCTGTCGCTACTCGACCATGCAGGTCATAGACATCGGCATCTTGAATAGCGACGGGGATCAGCGAACCTAACCGCGCATTCCCTTGCACATAAACCAGACCATCGACATCGGGGGCAAATCGGGCAGACCGACCAATCAGTTCCCCAGTGTCTGGGTTTTCCTGCTCGATCAGCACATCTACCACTTTGCCAATCTCCGCCCGATTTTTCTTTAAGGAAATCGATTGTTGCACCTGCATCAGCGCATCTAACCGAGCATCCATGACCGCCTGGGGCAATTGGTTGGGCAGGTCATAGGCAGGAGTACCCTCTTCCGGTGAGAAGGTGAATACCCCTACATGGTCAAACTCATGCCGTTGCACAAACTCCAACAGATGCTGGAAGTGTGCTTCGGTTTCGCCCGGAAAGCCCACAATGAAGGTGGTACGCAGGACGGCATTCGGGATCGCCGTTTTAATGCGATCGATCACGCTATCGTTCACCTGTGCCTGCCAGGGACGATTCATGGCGCGGAGCACCTCCGGATGGGAGTGTTGCAGCGGCAAATCTAAATAAGGCAGGACATTGGGCGTTTCCCGAATTGCGGCGATGACCTTCGGAGTTAAGCCCGTGGGGTAGGCATAGTGAATCCGAATCCAGGGAATATCGACTTCCCCTAAGGCTTGCAGTAACTCCGCTAGCTTTGGTTCCCCGTAAATATCCAACCCATAATTGGTGGTGATCTGGGAGATCAAAATTAGTTCTTGAACTCCTTCCGCCGCTAATTGCTTAGCCTCTGCCACGATCGATTCGATTGTGCGCGATCGCTGATTGCCCCGCAGGTGAGGGATAATGCAGAACGCACAGCGATAATCACAGCCTTCCGCGACCCGCAGGTAAGCCACACCCTCAGTGGTAGTGCGATAACGTGGCGTGGTTTCGTCGGCAATATAAGTGGGTTCGAGGGAAACTTCCTTAACTCGCTCTCCGGTCTGGACACGTTCAATCACATTCACGATCTTGTGATAATCACCCGTTCCAACCAAGGCGACCGCTTCTGGCAATTCCGCTAACAGTTCATCCTGAAAGTGCTGTGCCATACAGCCAGTGATCACAATCTTTTTTCCGGCTTCTGCGAGTTCTACCAGGGTACGCACCGATTCTTCGCGGGCAGCCTGAATAAAACTACAGGTATTAACAATGACAAAATCTGCTAGTTCCTCGTTGGTATCTACTGGATAGCCGGATTGTACCAGTAAACCCAGCATGTGTTCGGTGTCGATTCGATTTTTTTCGCAGCCTAGATGTGAGACAGCAATCGTTGGCTTGTTGCCCATGAAGTCCGTGATAAGTGGGTAATTTCAGCAAGAGTGGTCAGTCGTTAAGCTGTAGCGATCGCTATTGCGACGGATGATCCCTCGCCTCAAACCCGAATGTAGAAACATGGTGGCTTCTACCTGCCGCAATCGCTCAGATGACGTTATCAGTTATAATAACGCAAAATCGAAAATATTACGATCTGTTACACAAATTTTTTCGGCTATTACGTCTTCTTTACAGTTTAGCGACAATCCAACGAGATCTGCCAGAACCGCAAATACAGACACAGTAAGCCGCTATGATTTTGGTAATCTAGATCCTTGCAGATGAGTCCTAATCCTTTATACCCGTGGACTTAAACAAAATTTTCAAGACCCCAAACCCCATTATTGGTGTTGTTCATCTCCTACCATTGCCGACCTCGCCCCGTTGGGGAGGAAATCTCAAGGCAGTGATCGACCGAGCCGAACAAGAAGCGATGGCGCTTGCCTCTGGCGGTGTCAATGGCATTATTGTGGAAAATTTCTTTGATGCGCCCTTTGCCAAGGATCAGGTTGATCCCTCGGTGGTCAGTGCCATGAGTTTGATTGTGGAGCGCTTGATCCAGATGGTGCCTTTGCCGATCGGGATCAATGTGCTACGGAATGATGCTCATAGTGCGTTGGCGATCGCCAGTTGTACCCAGGCTCAATTTATTCGTGTCAATGTCCTGACTGGCGTGATGGCAACCGACCAGGGATTGATTGAAGGACGTGCCCATGAATTGCTGCGCTATCGGCGGGAGCTAGGCAGTGATGTCAAAATCCTGGCGGATGTGCTGGTCAAACATGCCCGTCCCTTGAGCTCGCCCAACCTGACGGTGGCCGTTCAGGATACGATCGAGCGTGGTTTAGCCGATGCGATTATCCTATCGGGGTGGGCAACTGGTAGTCCGCCAACGCTAGAAGATCTGGAGTTAGCCAAAGCGGCGGCGAACGGCACTCCGGTCTTTATTGGCAGTGGAGCCGATTGGGAGAATATTTCTACCTTGATGCCAGCCGTCGATGGTGTGATTGCCTGTAGTTCACTGAAGCGGCATGGTCGGCGGGATCAACCGATTGATCCGATCCGGGTGAGTCGGTTTGTGGAAGCGGCGCGACGGAGTTATGCTCCCAAGGCTGAATCCCCTTCAGTATCATCATCCGTGAGTGTGCCTTCGTAATTTAAGCTTATGGCTCAACAATTTTCACGACTCAAACGTGGGCTGCCAGCGATCGCGCTCATTGCTGGATTAGGGACTGGGCTGCTGATTCATGCGAGTCCGCTTACGGCCCAATCCAACCGCCAACTGACCGATCCTAAGACGGGTACAGACAAAGCGGCGATCGATGCCTTGGCGAAACATTTGCAGCAAATCGGTGCCAAAATGTATGGAGCCTATTGGTGTCCCCATTGCCAGCAGCAAAAAGAGTTGTTTGGTAGTCCAACGTTCAGCCGTTATATCAACTACATTGAATGTGATCCTCGGGGACAGAATGCCAAACCGAACCTCTGTCGAGCTGCCAAAATTGGCGGGTATCCGACTTGGGAAATTAACGGAAAATTCTACCCAGGTACCCAATCCTTGAAGAGCTTAGCTAAATGGTCAGGCTATCAAGGTTCGCAAAATTTTTAAGCGAGATAAGGCAGAATAGGAGCGTAACGGTTCTCCGAGGAGTTCGCTGGATTTAGAGGATGTGTTATGTCAAAAACCCTTGCCAGTCGTCGCCGGAATACTCCGTGGATTCAGCGGTGGTCGCGGCAACTGATTGCGGCGATCGCGGCGCTCGGTATCTTAGACACCGCTTACCTGACCTATTCTAAGCTGGCTGATACCCAAGCTGTTTGCCCAACCAGCGGTTGTGAAAAAGTGTTGTCTAGTCCCTGGGCAAGTGTCTATGGGATTCCCCTACCTTTGATTGGTTTGTTGGGATATAGCCTCATGGCAACGTTTGCGTTGGCTCCTCTGGCGGTGCGATCGGAGTCAAACAAACAACTGCGAACCCAATTAGAAAACTGGACCTGGTTGTTCCTGTTTATGGGTGCCACTGCCATGACGGTTTTCAGTGGCTACCTGATGTTTATCATGACCTCTCAGTTTGTGGTTCCACTAGGCTGGGAGGGGGTTTGCTTCTTCTGTGTGCTTTCTGCCCTATCTTCGCTCAGCCTCTTTGTCTTAACTTTAATTGGTCGTGACTGGGAGGATATTGGTCAACTCCTATTTATTGGGGTGATCGTGATTATGGTGACGTTGATTGGGACGTTAGCCGTCTATGCTCCCATTCAAAATCCGGCAGCAGAAAGTGATATTCCTGGTGAAGTCGGGCCGGCGGTGACGACTACCTCCGGCAATGCCGAGATCCAGCTTGCCCAACATCTGAAGCGAACTGGAGCCAAGATGTATGGGGCGTATTGGTGTTCTCACTGCTATGACCAAAAGCTCCTATTTGGAGCGGCAGCGGCTAAGGAATTACCGTATGTTGAGTGTTACCCGGGTGGTCGTAATGCTCAACCAGAAGTCTGCCAAAAGGCAGGAGTACGGGCGTTTCCAGCCTGGGAGATCAATGGTCAGTTGAGGGAAGGAACGATTCCATTAGACGAGTTAGCCAAGTTATCGGGGTATACCGGACCGCGAGACTTTCAAAACAACTAACCGTTAGTGATAACGGTTAGTGAGTCAGTTGTTGGGGGCAGGTCATCAGGCACTGCCCTTTTTACGTTGATCAACCTGGCAATCATTAGCGAACTGCCTGCGATCGAGCCATTGTCAGGTGGGAGCATCTAGCATCTAATTCAATCGACTCGTTCTAATTGCCACAGAATTTGGTTACCTTCTCGACGTACCCGTGACACGACCCAGTTCCGCCAAACCCAATGATCCCCACGGCTGGTGACAGCACTGGCATTGACATCCATTAAATCCGCGAGTTCCGAGCTACTAATTAAGTAGCCCTTGCTGGCAATCTCATCTGCCATGTGTAATGTTTCAACCAAATGCCGGAGTTGATTGACTCTGACCTCACGCGGGAGATCGTCCAGGGAGTCAGTTGAAGAAAGCGCAGTAGATGAGTCTGTCATGGCAACATCAGCACTAAAATGTTCAGAGGTTGTCAGAGTAGAAGGGAGTTTTTGGGTGAGTAGGGGAGTTTTGCCCAGGGAAAAGGCGCGGGCGATCGTGTCACAGCGTTCATTGCCAACATTGCCAGCATGTCCCCGGACATAGCGCCATTGCACCGCGACTGAGCGACCAATCCGAGTATTTAACTCATCCAAAATTGCCCAGAGATCCTGGTTTAACACGGGTTTTCCAGAGGACGTAACCCAATTTTTTTTCTTCCAGCCTTGAATCCACTTGGTAATCCCATTCTTTAGGTACTCACTGTCAGTGTAGAGTTCAACGGGCTGGGTTTGCTCGGAGGCGGCAAGGAATTCTAATGCCGCGATCGCCGCTTGCATTTCCATGCGATTATTCGTGGTCTGGGGATCTGCCCCACCCAGTTCATGACAGGAGCCGTCAGCAAAATAAATTACTGTGCCCCAGCCACCGGGTCCCGGATTACCGGAGCAAGCGCCATCTGTATAAATACTTTGAACAAGAGAAGACATACGATCGGAAGTCAATAAACTAATCCAGAGGAATCCTGCCTATTTTAGACAGAGTTGTCGAGAATCTTGAACCGGAAATGAGGAGGTAGTGTTAAGACGGGTTGAATCCGGCTGGCTGATAGCCATTTAACGATACCAACTCACTAGAATATAAACAGAATAGTACAAGTGTTTTTATAGAAATTTTTTGATTCTATAGGGTAGAAAGTCGCGGTAAATCAATGACCTACGAACCACTTCATCATAAATATCGCCCTCAAACCTTTGCAGAATTAGTCGGGCAAGAGGCGATCGCGGCAACCTTAAGTAATGCCCTCCAGCAGCAAAAAATTGCACCTGCCTACCTGTTTACAGGGGCGCGGGGAACCGGGAAGACTTCCAGTGCCCGGATTCTGGCAAAGTCGCTGAATTGCCTGGAGTCTAAAGTTCCGACTGCTCAACCCTGTGGCAACTGTGAGGTCTGTCGGGCGATCGCGAATGGCTCGGCGCTAGACATCATTGAAATCGATGCGGCTAGTAACACTGGCGTTGACAACATCCGAGACTTGATCGAGAAAGCCCAATTTGCCCCTGTCCAATGCCGCTACAAAGTCTATGTTGTGGATGAATGCCACATGCTCAGTACGGCAGCGTTTAATGCGTTGTTGAAGACGTTGGAGGAGCCGCCCGATCGTGTGGTGTTCGTCTTAGCCACGACCGATCCCCAGCGGGTATTACCGACGATTATTTCCCGATGTCAGCGATTTGATTTTCGGCGGATTCCGTTAACGGCAATGGTGGAGCATCTGACAACGATCGCGGCTAAAGAGGAAATTCCGATCGCGGCAGATGCCCTGACCTTAGTGGCACAAATTGCCCAGGGTGGGTTACGGGATGCTGAGAGTTTGTTGGATCAACTGAGCCTGCTGAGTGGTGAGATTGCCGCCGAACAGGTTTGGGATCTGGTGGGATCAGTACCAGAGCGAGATTTGCTCAGTTTACTGGAAGCGATCGCCCAGGATGATCCAGAAGCGATGTTGGATAGTACCCGTCGCTTGATGGATCGGGGGCGAGAACCGCTGATTGTGCTGCAAAATTTAGCCAGTTTCTACCGGGATTTGTTAATTGCCAAAACGGCTCCCGATCGCCATGATTTGATTGCCGTGACGCTGCCGACCTGGGAACGGTTATGCCAGTTCGCTCAGCAATTAGAAATCGGCACAATTTTGCTGGGACAACAACACCTCCGCAGTGCCGAAGTTCAGCTTAAAAATACGACCCAACCGCGTTTGTGGCTGGAAATTACCTTGATGGGGTTATTACCATCGGCGATCGCGGCAGCCAATATCATTGCTCAACCCGCCTCAGCTCCGCCTGCCCCAGCCCGAGTGCCAACTGCCAGAGCCGATGTCCGTCCGGCAGCAACTCCTCCCAGAACAACTCCGCTAGCAGAGCGATCGTCCGCACCATCAAGTTCTCCACCACCCACAGCACCACCACAGGCACAGCCATCTCCTGTTTCAGAACCACCTGTTACACCAGAAGCCCCACCGCCACCGCCGCCGCCAACTCCAGCCGGAGATGTCGATTTAGAACAGGTTTGGCAAAAAGTCTTAGGTCTGGTGCAGCCCTACTCGACTCAGATTATGTTGCGGCAACAGTGCCAGCTACTTGGCTTCAATGGGCAGGAAGCCAGAATCGGGGCGCGATCGCAGCAGCTATTTAACATGGCGAAGGAACGGCTACCGAATGTAGAAGCCGCCTTTACTCAGTTTTGTCAGCATCCTGTCCGCGTTGGCTTGGAAGTGATGCTAGCGGGGGATAGTTCACCGCCTGCTGCCCCTGGTTCTCACCCGACTCCGGAGTCGGGTATCAGCCAACCGCCGCAGCAAGAGTCGTCCCCACCACCGCCGCCCTCCCAGCGATCGCCCATTCCCCAGCCTCCAGAACCCCCGCCTGCGATCGCTCCCATCCCTAATCAACAGCTGTCTCTTATACACATCT
>NZ_JBLZFZ010000096.1:0-17015 GCF_050753385.1 Pantanalinema rosaneae CENA516 | reverse complement strand
AGTCGTAACAAGGTAGCCGTACCGGAAGGTGCGGCTGGAACACCTCCTTTCTGGAAAGACGACAGGTGTGCCGTTTCGTGACCGGTATTCTGCTATGGCGCACAGATGTGTGCCACAAGTTCTTTGACATGTTGAGCGGAGAATGCAACAGGACGGATGTAAATCTGTCTTAAGACTGCATACGGGCTTTGCAAAAGGGGTCCGTATGTGAACAGTAAGTGAACAAGGGCGCACGGGGGATGCCTTGGCTCCATGAGGCGAAGAAGGACGTGCCAAGCTGCGATAAGCTGTGGGGACCTGCAAGGGGGATTGATCCACAGATTTCCGAATGGGGCAACCCACCAATTTATTGGTATTCCGCAAGGAAGGCGAACCTGCCGAACTGAAACATCTAAGTAGGCAGAGGAAGAGAAAACAACAGTGATTCCGTGAGTAGTGGCGAGCGAAAGCGGATCAGCCCAAACCGCGCGTGTTACGGCACGTACGGGGTTATAGGACCTGCGCAAGATATGTGAATGTGACCTGAACGTACTGGGAAGTACGGCCATAGAGGGTGAGGGCCCCGTAAGGGAAGCATGATCATATTGGCGGGTATCCTGAGTAGGCCGGGACAGGAGAAATCCCGGTTGAATTTGCCGGCACCATCCGGTAAGGCTAAATACTACATGGAGACCGATAGTGTACCAGTACCGTGAGGGAAAGGTGAAAAGTACCGTGAATAACGGGGTGAAACAGAACCTGAAACCGTGCGCTTACAAGCGGTCGGAGCCCCGACAACCGTCGGGGTGACGGCGTGCCTTTTGCATAATGAGCCTACGAGTTGCTCTTTACTGGCGAGGTTAAGTCTGTAGACGGACGCAGCCGAAGCGAAAGCGAGTCTGAATAGGGCGTATAGTCAGTAGAGGCAGACGCGAAACTTTGTGATCTACCCTTGACCAGGTTGAAACTCCGATAAAACGGAGTGGAGGACCGAACCGATAAACGTTGAAAAGTTTCCGGATGAGTTGAGGGTAGGGGTGAAAGGCCAATCAAACTGAGAGATAGCTCGTACTCCCCGAAATGTTTTTAGGAACAGCCTTGTGGTTGAGTGTCATAGAGGTAGAGCTACCGATAGGGCTAGGGGGCTTCACCGCCTACCAAACCCTGACGAACTCCGAATGCTAATGACATATACACAGGAGTGAGCCCTTGGGTGCTAAGGTCCGAGGGCGAGAGGGGAACAACCCAGACCAACAGCTAAGGTCCCTAAATGATTATTAAGTTGAACTAACGAGGTCCAATTGCATAGACAGCTAGGATGTTTGCTTGGAAGCAGCAATTCATTTAAAGAGTGCGTAACAGCTCACTAGTCGAGCGATAGGGCATGGATAATAAACGGGCATCAAATAATCTACCGAAGCTTTGGATTGTAATTTATTACAGTGGTAGGGGAGCATTCCAGTTGTGTTGAAGGTGTCCTGTGAGGGATGTTGGAACGGCTGGAAAAGCAAATGTAGGCATAAGTAACGATAATGAATGTGAGAAACATTCACACCGAAAGACTAAGGTTTCCTATCCAATGTTAATCAGGGTAGGGTTAGTCGGGACCTAAGGCGCACCCGAAGGGGGAAGTCGATGGACAACTGGTTAATATTCCAGTACTTTTTATTACTGCGAAGGAGGGACGGAGGAGTGAAAGTACCGCGTACTGACGAAATAGTACGTTAAAGGATGTAGGTAATGGGACAGTAGGCAAATCCGCTGTTTTAGCTGAAATCTGATAGTACCGCGAGGCTTCGGCTGAGTGGATAGTGTACCTAAACAGACTTCCAAGAAAAACTTCTAAGCTTCAGGTAATAGGAACCCGTACCGTAAACCGACACAGGTAGTCGAGGAGAGAATCCTAAGGTGCTCGAGTGATTCACGGCTAAGGAACTCGGCAAAATGGCCCTGTAACTTCGGGAGAAGGGGCGCCCCGCGTGAGCGGGGCCGCAGTGAAGAGGCCCAGGCGACTGTTTAACAAAAACACATGGCTATGCTAAATTTAACGATGAAGTATATGGCCTGACACCTGCCCGGTGCTGGAAGGTTAAGAGGGGATGTCATCGCAAGAGAAGCATTGAATCGAAGCCCCAGTAAACGGCGGCCGTAACTATAACGGTCCTAAGGTAGCGAAATTCCTTGTCGGGTAAGTTCCGACCCGCACGAAAGGCGTAACGATCTGGATGCTGTCTCGGAGAGAGGCTCGGCGAAATAGGATTGTCTGTGAAGATACGGACTACCTGCACCTGGACAGAAAGACCCTATGAAGCTTTACTGTAGCCTGATATTGACTTCGGGCTGTTGCTGCGCAGGATAGGTGGGAGGCTATGAAACTACCCTCGTGGGGGTAGTGGAGCCAACGGTGAGATACCACTCTGCAACAGCTAGAAGTCTAACCGATTGCCGTTATCCGGCATTGGAACCGTGTCAGGTGGGCAGTTTGACTGGGGCGGTCGCCTCCTAAAAGGTAACGGAGGCGCGCAAAGGTTCTCTCAGGCTGGTTGGAAATCAGCCGCAGAGTGTAAAAGCATAAGAGAGCTTGACTGTGAGACCCACAAGTCGAACAGGGACGAAAGTCGGCTTTAGTGATCCGACGGTAGAGCATGGAATCGCCGTCGCTCAACGAATAAAAGTTACTCTAGGGATAACAGGCTGATCTCCGCCAAGAGTTCACATCGACGCGGAGGTTTGGCACCTCGATGTCGGCTCATCGCAACCTGGGGCGGTAGTACGTCCCAAGGGTTGGGCTGTTCGCCCATTAAAGCGGTACGTGAGCTGGGTTCAGAACGTCGTGAGACAGTTCGGTCCATATCCGGTGCAGGCGTAAGAGCATTGAGAGGAGCCTTCCTTAGTACGAGAGGACCGGGAAGGACGCACCGCTGGTGTACCTGTTATCGTGCCAACGGTAAACGCAGGGTAGCCATGTGCGGAGCGGATAACCGCTGAAAGCATCTAAGTGGGAAGCCCACCTCAAGATGAGTGCTCTCATGGCGTAAGCCAGTAAGGTCACGGGTAGAACACCCGTTGATAGGCGGTAGGTGGAAGCGCAGTAATGTGTGTAGCCGAGCCGTACTAATAGACCGAGGGCTTGACCTCACAACATAATTGGTGTCCAAGACAAGTGACTATGCAGCCTTCAAGGTTCTTTTTGAACCGATAAGCGAAAGTTTCTCAAGCTTTCCTGGTGTCTCTAGCGGTTTGGACCCACTCTGACCCATCCCGAACTCAGGGGTGAAACAGACCAGCGGCGAAGATAGTCGGACGGTAGCGTCCCGCAAAAATAGCTCGATGCCAGGTTAATAATTGACAGCCCTCCTTCCTAACCGAAGGGGGGCTTTGTCGTTTCAAGCTCTGAAATTACTTTGAAATATTCATCTTCAGCCAGGAAGCTAATATTCTTTTTATAAGCATATATTAGCAGCAGAGGTTGGCCTTTGTTTAGCAAACGTGAAAAAAACAACGCTAAGGCTGAAACCCTTCTACAGTAAAGGTTCCAGAAAGTAGACAAAATTTGATTATTTGCAGTACAGGCAATTAGTCAAACAATTTTGCGTGGTTCTAGACTTGTGGCTCAACGAGAAATCAAGGGTTTCAGACCATAACTAAACGGTGATATAGTTCAAATTCAGTCCAGCATTGTTGACAGCTAAAGAAGAGCGCCAAAATTTGTGTAATTCTGAAAAAGCCTGAAAGCCATATCTATCAATATATCCAGCGATTTGAATATCTTGAATTCTACGAAAAAAAGAGGCTGGAATCTTTGCTAGGCAAAGGTTTTAGCCTTAGCGTTGTTTTTTTCGCGTTTGCTAAACATACCCGAGGTTGGAAATGAAACGTCCTGATACTCCTACGATGTTGGAGATTGAATCTATTCTCCAAGATCTTGAAGAAATGGAAGAGGCAATTAATCAACTGAAAATAAGATTGGAGCAACTACCAGCCCAAATTGCTAGTGAGCTAGACACGGAAGCAGAAAGAATTGAGGCAGCAAAATATTTATACTGGTCAATTCCAAGATTATCAAGTAAAACGATCGCTAAAGATTTACTTGGTGTTAGTGTTCGTAACATCAGAAACTATATCCCTTCAACAGAAGAGTTCGTTCCGTGTGAACGTTGCCAGCAGAGTATTTATTTTACAACTCGTAGTCATGCACATGAACTAAAAGGTCGTTTAAGAAAAGATAAAAAATACTATGCTGAGGGATATAAAATAATTTGCGACACCTGTTGGCAAGAAATTTTACAGCGACGGGGAAATCATGATCAACAAAGATACTCAAGGTTTTGTCAAAGGTTAAACGAGCTGCAAAAAATGCCTTACCAAGAGTATCTAAAGACCCCAGAATGGCACAGTAGACGACAGAAACATCTTCAAAGTGCAGGTTTTAGGTGCCAAATTTGTAATGCTAAAGGTGTTACTTTGCATGTACATCATCGTACCTATGAACGTAGAGGCATAGAGCGTTTTACAGATTTAATTGTCTTGTGCTGTAAGTGCCATGAATTATTTCATCAACAAGGTCAGTTGCAAACTCACCATAGTTAAGACTTCGGTCTAAGTGTTTGGCTATTGATAGATTTGCAGGCTCGTAGTATCTAAATTTGTAATTAGTAAAATACTTCTGAGCAGACGAAAAGAAATTGTCTCTGTTTTTTTATCTTAGCCTAGCGTTGGGATAATATCGCGAAAATGGGTGAACCAAATATTTAATTACTTCTATATGTGAGGTTGGTTTTGCTTCCTCATTTGGGTGATTTATTGAGGGTTTTTAGGAAACGGCGAATGGGTAGTTTGTAGACAGAAATAACGCAAAGCAAACTTACCTTTCAAAGGAGCCTCCCCGATGAATTACACCAACGCTCAATTCCGCAGTATTCTTTACGGACATGGTTTTGGTTATGCTCCCGAACCCGATCCTAGTTTTCCAATTTCTAGCAACAATCGTCCTTTAACTGACAAGATTACAGTTGATGCGATTAAAGAATTTCAAACGTATTTTCAACTGAAGGTTGATGGAATTGCTGGGCCGATCACGCTGGCTAAAGCCGAGCAGGCGATGCGCGTTCTGCAAGATAACTTGAATCGTGTCGTGAGAGCGAACCTGCCGCAAAACCAGCCCTTCTACGGACCCCGGACGACTGAAGCGGTCAAAGAATTTGAGCGCCGCTATGGGTATCACGTTGATGGTGTTGCCAATCTAGCTATGCGTCGTCATCTGAACGATTTGGCTCGTAAAGCGGCTTAATTTAGCTCTTTCCTAAATTTTTCTAAGATCGAAATGCCTTTGTGGAGTTCTGACTTTACAAAGGCATTTTTGTGGGGATATTTTGCAGAAAAAAATGCGGTGCTGTTACATGAAAAAACCTGGCATTTCTACCAGGTACTCAGCGTAAAAAGTAGGAGAGGCAAGACAAGGAAATTTTTGATAAAACCTAAGTTATCGCGCGATCGTTCGATTGAGGTAGAACATACTTTTACTGTTTCCTGGGGGCTGATGAGATTAATCATCCCGTGTTCTCTAGCTCAACCTGGTGATAGAAACGAGAATCAACTGTGATAGTTCCAGTGCCGTAGGGCGATCGAGGTCACACCTTGCGATCGGTCAAAGTAGTCGGAAATTCTCGGAGATCGGTGATTCACTGGTTATTCTTTTGGGCAATCTATTTCTAAGGCGATAGGTGACATTTGTTACCCTGCCGTACCAATTGCACTGACTTCATCTGGATGGCAAAGGAATAGTTGCATGGCTAATCATTGGATTCCGGCGGGCTTGACCGTTTTTGTCGGCGCTACCTCTTTATTGTTTAGCGCTCAGAGTGTTTCGGCAGAAGCCGTCTCATTTACGTTAATCAATCAAACCAGCCGGGTATTAGAGGAGTTTTATGCTTCCCCTCCCAATGTGGATGATTGGGAAGAAGACATCCTGGGTGTGGATGTGCTTGCGCCAGGAGAATCTACCAGAATCACGATCAACGATGGGCGGGAAGACTGCTTGTATGACTTCAAAGGAGTGCTTGGCCCTGGTAATGGCGTAGGTCGCGGAGCATTGGTGCAGTCTGCCGTTAATGTTTGCGATGGCGGCACTTACGAGTACAGCGAATAGACCATCATAACTTGCAAGCAGAAGTGAAGTATCCCCGTGTCCACTTCTGCTTCACCTACACAGTTGAGTACCCGATGCCGTTTCAGGAGATCGGGTATTTTTTTATCGCTTCACTGAGCAACATGGGTTCGTCCAAAAACTCAGTCATGTCTGGTCGCAGATACCAGTCGGCTTGCTTGGGATTGAATTTGGGTGGGGGAGCCGTGTAGTAAAGTGACTCTTTGCCATCCTCACCGAGGAGCCATTCCCGATCCCATGCCGCCACTAACCAATCTTGCTCTACCAAAGTCAGAGGACGTTTGCGTAGTCTGGGCACATCTTCTAGCGGGTTATAGAATCCAGCCAACCAGGCTCCTTCTAAGTCTTTTGCCTGTTCCTGTTCAAACTCGGCAAAGAAGGCAGCAACTTCTGCGGCGATCGCCGCATCTTTGGGGTCGCTCGATCCTTGCCCAGCCACAGGTTTCGGTGGAGTCGAGCGTTTGGTGGTTTTCGATTTCTTTGAGGCAGCACTTCCCGATTTACGCGGCATGAAAAGACCTCCGGCGGCTGAAATTGATCCGATCGTCCGCTAGTTTGGCACAGCAAAATCGATCGGTGTACCACCAATCAAGGTTTTTTCAATTTTCGAGCTGTTTTTGGCGATCGCTTGCCTCAATCAGGAGGTTTATACCCAGGTTGAGCCTGCAAAAATTGCTGGGCTTCTGCCATCAAAATCGGATCGCCGCTGTTTAACCACTCTTGCATCCGATCTCTGTAAGCCTGTGCCCGAGCCGCTTTCTGCTTTGCCTTCTCGGCTTGCAGTTGCTGGCTAACACTGGCGACGGTGGCTTGAATATCCTCTGGCGTAAGGGTTTCAGCGATTCCATTCGTTAAGGAAACGGTTGTGGAAAACCCCCCAGACCCCCCTTGTTCTAATAGTGCTAACGCTTGCCCTTGGGGGGCAGCGTTACAGGGAACAAACTTATTGTCATTTTCAGTCTGTAACACCTGCTCTGATGGCAGTTCAGGGGGGCGATCGATCTCCTCTGGCGGGGGGGCGATCGGCAGGGGTTTAAAATGATCGGGATGCCATAACTCCTTATAGCGATACAAAGTAGCGAGAGAGGTATGGCAGTAGCTCACCAGTAAAACTCGGCGCTTCCCTGGGTCATCGGGCAAGCGATTTTCTGCCATTAACTCAGCCACTCCGCGTCGAATCCGTTCCTGGGCATCCTGTGTCCGCCGTTCATTCAAACTCAACTGGACGGGTTGATTGGCCAGGTCATCCTGTGGCTCCGGCGGCTTGGGTTTAGCATGGCGACCATAGCCATAGGGATAGTAGCGACTGGTTTCGATCGAATCCGCATAGTGTTTTGCCCGTTGCAGCAAATCATTTTGATGCCCACAAAAGTCGCTAAATCCAGGGGTCGATCGCGCCACCTCCACGATCGCCTCGACCAGGGCGGTTCCATTCAAGGGTTCACACTGGCGCTGCACATGCCCAAACACAAACTCCCGCATGGCAATGCGACCCAGGATAAAGTTGGTTTGACCGGAACCCGTCCAGCCTCCTTCCACCACATGGTTCAAATCGTTGAGAAACTGACTGGCTCGACCCGACATTCGGGCGCGGCGGCGTTTGCTCTGTTTTGCCATCCGTTTCACCACCGTTGAATCAATCTGGTTGCGGTATTGTGCTGTTTTCCAGTGTTCAACAAAGGTCTGTTGATCGCTCCAGATTGTCTTAAAGTCGCGATCGAGAATGTAGGAACCAGCCCCCATTGGCAGGCGATGCCCATAATAGTTGTTTAACTGATTACTGTAGGGTCGTGGGTTAGGGAACAGTTCCAGATGACTGGGAAAGGGTTTGAAGCCAGCTTTCTCTAACAATCCATTGACGGCAAAGGCGATCGCCCAGGAGTCTTGGGGTTCTGGGAACGGGAAATAAAGGTGAATCCCGTCGCTATAACTACTGGTGATGGTGACTCCAGCCACCAACCCTAAGGGTTCCAGCGCTGCCTGGATGCGGGAGATTGCCCACGGATCGCAACTGGGATGGTAGGGACTCTGGCGATCGATGTCCAGCATGATGTACTGGGTTTGTTTGCCAAACCGTACCCCATATAAATAGTCGCCCTCAAGAATGGTGTGGTCACTCAGGGGATAGCGGCTCTCGGTGTGCCATTGGGGTCGCTCGTGGGGAAGGTGATGCTCTGCCCAAAGGAAATCGAACCGATGGGGAAACAGCGCCAGAAACTCATTCAGGGGTCGATTCGGGATATGGAATGGATCCGGTTTTTTAGCGCTCTGCTGGCGATCGCCGGACTTGGGTGCCGTAGGTGGATTTGGCGGCGCGGTGGGGGAGGGGTCAGCCTGCCGGGTTTGGTTCGCCGCCTCGTGCCGATCGAGAATACGGTGTTCAGTAATGCCGCTCTGTGGCTTTGAGGCTGAACGTTTACGGGAACTTGGTTGTTGGGTAGAGCCACCCTTGGATTTGGCAAACCCTGGAGCGGCTGCCTTCTTCGGCTTTGGTTCGATCGTGTCTGGTGTAGGTTGGAGATGCATAAAACTTCCTATCTATGGCGTGTTGAGAACCCAGAGAAGAGATAGGCAGCTATGCACAATTGGTTAAAGGTCGGCGGCAAAGTTGAAAATTTGCTTCACTTTTCGCAAGAAGTGATTGAATCTTTTGCCAACTTACCTCTAGAATTGGCATAGCTTCCTCTGTGAATTGACATAGCTGTGAATTGACATAGCTTCTGTTAATTGACATAGCTTCTGTTAATTGACATAGCTGTTAATTGACATAGCTTCTGGATTGCCATAGCTTCTGGATTGCCATAGTTGTGAATTGGCATATCTTGAAAGCAGCTAGAACGCATAGCTTACTGAGCTATACGTTGCGGGCAACCTAACGCCGGGTTGGACATTTGGGTTAGTGTTGTTTGCCTATCTCATCAAACAAATGATTAGAAACTTCAAAGCCCCTTCTGCTTGCGACAGTGGGGGTTTTTGATGTTTCTAGTAGGTGGTTATCCCATCACCATCACCTCAACTAGAAATGGACATACAAAAACCTGAACCCGTTGCTACGTCTGCCTTTGAGTCAGACGGCAATTGATCGGGCTTTAAGCAGTATAGGAGAGATCTCAGGTCAGATCTGCACCTTTGTCGCAATTTTTTTGATCAAATTGTGGGAATTGCCCAACGATCGCCCGTCAACTGGCTAACCAATCGGGAAGTAGCGCAAGAACTAGCGCTTGGTTCTGGGCTGACTTTCGAGTTTGTCTAGGGCTTCGCTCAACAGTTTGTCGGTCAGTTCGCCCATCGACATTTTGTGAATCACGCTTTGCAGTTTCAGGCGATCGCGCAAGGAAATCGGCACTTTCACTTGCAGCATGATTTCTTCTTCTTCTTGTTCCTCTTTCAGTTTTTCCTTTGCCATTGCGGGAATTAGGGGTAAGGGGGAAGGTGATTTGGCTCAACTCATTGCCAACACTGAAGAATATAGTATCCTCACTCCGTGCAATACGCGCAATGTTTTTATTAAATTTTTATAAAATATAAAAGGTAGCCACTGTGGCATGCTTATCCGAAGCGGGTAGAGCACGAGGCTGCTGCTATAAAAGCTCATTGAGTAGATTGGTCGCTGAAAGTCGCTCTAATCTCTTTCAGCGTCAACATCAAAGTCATTGTTGCGATCGGGGAAGGTTGAAAGCCAAATTGCTCATAGAATGCTTTGGCTTCTTGAGAAATAGCATGAACCAAAATGGCTTTAATGCCAGCAATTTCAGCGGCTTGCAACGTTCGCAAAATTGCGTCGCGCAGTAGCCCTCGCCCCACTCCTTTGCCTTGCCAATTTTGATCAACGGCTAGACGAGCCAAAACCATGACAGGCACAGGGTCAGGCATATTGCGTCTAACGCGACCGATCGCCGTTTCATGGCTGACAGCACCTGTGGCTAAGGCATAGTAGCCGACTACACGATCGCCGCTACAGACGACATAGGTTCGTGTGGCATCTGCGGCTTCATTGGCTAAAGCTCGATTTTTCAGCCACTTATCCAAAACTTTAACGCCAGAACAAAAGTCAGCAGTATTGTGATGATTAGCCAATTTTTCGGGCGATCGTAGTGGAGCATCGGCTTCAATCATTGGTCTTAACTATCCCACACAGCCTTCTCATTCAGCAGTTTTTTCAACGGTTGCGGCGACTGCGGGGGGGCATCCAGAGCCTTTAAGAAAGCTTGCCACTGTTGGTTCGACAAGCTAAATACCCGTCGATCAAGTAAGACATCCTCGGCTTTTTGACAGGCCGCTTCCAGCATGAAGTCTGATCGACTTTTCCCGATCGCTTCGGCAGCTCGATCAATTAAGTCACGCTGGCGTTGCTGTGCCCGGATGTTAATCGTAATGTCACGCGGCGGATGACGCTCTCTAGAAGCTGAGGACATAGCTTAACAAGACCATAAGTTACTACCGCCTAGCATAGCCAAGTGTATACACATTGCCAATACATTCCTTACCCATCACGAAGCGGGAAATCCCAACGTGTCAAAAAAAATTCAATGACACTATGAAAATTTTTCATGTCCTGCTCGCGATCGTGATCGCTACTACGTTCCTAGGCACCGTCACCGTTCTATCCCGCTATCCCGGTAAGATGGAGCTTCAGCTTGGGACATCAGGCGGCAAGCTGAAAATTGAAGGGCCACCTCAACCGAAATGTTTGGAGGAGAAGTCCGCAGAGAATCAACGACCGTCTCTTAACGGCGAATTCCGGTGACTTGTTGCAGTTCGCGACCCAACAAATGCCAGAGTTGCTGGCGGTGGTGCGGTTGGATTACCCGAGTGCCGTTGATCCAGTGTGTCACCATCGATCGATTCAGATGCAACTGTTCCGCTAATTTTGCCTTACTCCAGCCTTTTGCGGCTAAGGCAATTTCCAGCGCATAGCCAGGAATCGTTTCTGGCACATGGTTGATATCGGCATCATTCAAGCCATCCCCAAAGCCCTCATGGTCTACAGTCAGCGTTTTGCTGACCTCTAACCGATGCTGAATCAAGGTGGTGGGGGTAATTGCTAGGTGGGCATTCAGCCATTGCGAGAGCCACGCTTTTGGGCGAATCTGGCTGTGGGTTGGGCTGCCTTCGGTACGGCTCCAGGTGGGTTGCAGCGATCGCGGGTAGGTACGCGGATCAAATTTAATTTCCCAGCCTAACTGAGTCAACGTCAGCAGGGCACTATCCCACTGATCAAGCAATTGATGGCGTTGGGTGCGGTTCTGGTGCAGTTCCTCGACCAAGCCAGGAGATTCGATCGCAGCCAGCAAGGTTCCGACTCGATAGCGACCGCTCGGCTGAAGCCGACTCATGATCAGCAGAAACAGAGCGAGGCGGGCGGCTAAACGCTTGCGGTAGGGATTAATTTGCAGCGTACTTTTGACCATGTAGCCATACTGGCGCAGGGCAGCGATCGCGGCGGGTTCTGGATTGGCTAAGAAGTGGGCTGTCCAGCGACCGGGTTTGACCCAAATTACCAGTTCCTCTAGATCTGTGGCTTCCGGCTGGAGGGCACTCTGATCCCCTGAGCTTGCCGTCCGGGTGCCCATATATTCCAGGGATTCTAGAAGCCAGATTGCCCCGGTGGTAGCGCTAGAGTGCGGCTGGGAGCTATCACATTGGACGATCGCGACCGATAGACCGCAAACCATCTGCACTAAACTACTAATCCGCTTGAGCGCTCCCCCTGGGGTTAAATCATCGTGCTGATTCCAGCCATAAAACCGCAGGAGTTCGCTCCCGGTTAACCGAATTTGCCCTTGCCACGGGCGATCGGTATCGCTGGCATAGGCAGCAAAAATCAGAAATAAATAGGCAGCTTCCGGGCCTAATTGTTGCAAAACCTCCCAGGCGGCTTTGCCGGGAATCAGTTCCAGGCGTTGGGTTTCTGGGCTGTGCTCCAGAATTTGATGCTCGATAAAGCTGTCACCAATCCACGATCGCCACGCTAACAGTTCCGGAGCCTGCCACTCGCGCTGGACTGGCGACACACTGCCCACCGTTGCACCACTCGTTACGTCAGAACGGCGATGGGGGAGGACTTTGGTTGCGGGTTGCTCCACTCCCAACAAGGCTTCTAATTCGGCGATCGAATAATTCGTCAGGTCTAATGGGGTCAGCAACTGATGGGCAACCTGTGCTGCCAACAAGCTAAGTAAGCGGGCTTCTAACCAGCTTTCTTCTCCCGGCTTTTTGGGGTCAGGCAGAATGGACAGGACTTCGAGTAGCGCGGCTTCGCCCTCGATCTCGCGGCGATCGTCCCAGGCATCCAGTTGAGTTAGAAACCAGATTGCCGACTTTTCCCATAAGGCGGTCGATCGCAGGGCTTTCTTAAAGGTCAGTTCTAAATTGGCAAGGTTATCTGGCTCCAGGGCATGGAGTGTGTTGGTGTTCTGATACAGATGCAATAAATCCAGCGGCTCACTCGCGCCCATGGTCAGACGATCGATCCGGACTCGGTTAATCCCCATTGCTACCTGCACCAGCACCAGATGCCGAAACGATCGATTGCGGCGGAGCTTACTAGCACACGCTTTGATGCGACTGGCATCGATCGTCAACGGGGAACTGGCAGCGGTCATAGGTTGCCTAACGGGGATTGGCGATGAATCTCACCATACCCTATGTTTCCCGCCTGCCAAAAGGAGCCAAACTCTAGAACCCAGAACTCAGAAGCAATCCTTCTGACTCCCAATTCCTAGCTTCTGGCTCCCAGATGCTATTCATCTAGCGGTGTTAAGAGAATTAACCGCCGACCTTCCGGTAAGGTACAGCTTTCTCGTAATCGATGTTGTAAGGCGAAATATTTTGTGGTGCGTTCCCCAGGGGACTGATGCTGCGAGCCATGTTCATAAACAGGGCTGGATCGCCAGCTTGAGAGCGCTTGTCTTGGGGAATAAAGCGCCGAACTTCGGTTTGCCAAATGATTTGGGGGAAACCGAGCTTAGCGCGGTAGTAAGCGTCGTAGCGGGGAGACTTGATGTTAAATGGCAGTTCGGAGACGGTGCCAGAGGGCAGTACCCGCCGACGTTGGTAAGGAACGATATTTTCCCCGAAGTTCTCCAGATATTCTTCGCTGTTGAGCAGATCGTTAATGAACCCTGCCCGTCCCTTGGTGGCAACGACGATCGACCAGGCGATCTTTTCCCGTTCGCTGTAAACCGACCGACCTAATAGCTTCTCAACACAGTG
Organism: Pantanalinema rosaneae CENA516; assembly: GCF_050753385.1. Lineage (NCBI taxonomy): Bacteria > Bacillati > Cyanobacteriota > Cyanophyceae > Leptolyngbyales > Leptolyngbyaceae > Pantanalinema > Pantanalinema rosaneae. The sequence goes on along the minus strand of NZ_JBLZFZ010000096.1, from coordinate 3,655 downwards.
CTCCACAAAGCGGTAGTTGCTGTTGAGGTTGTAAAAACTCTCGGTGAAGGTAGGCGACAGACACAGACCGCGCACAAACTCCCGTACCGTAATTTGACCATTCCGGAGTTGGGATTCTAAAGCGATTTCGCGATCGGACTTAAAGGCATGGAAGAAGATCTGCCGATAAGCAGCACCGATCAACGCATCCATGTCAGTCGGCGAAAGAATGTTGTCCGTGGAGAAAATTCTGGGTTTTTCTTCATTGCCAACCTCATAACCAGCAACCCGCTGGTTGTTGCATGAGGGAGCGTAGGCTAAGAGGGGAATAGGCACGCTGGAGCCTCCGTAATCTTAATGGAATTTAATCAACGTTAAAGTCACTGCTTTTGTAAGCGGTTTTGCCAGAAGTGGGCGGTCTGACAAGGGGATATGAACCTTAACGAGTAAACAGTCATTCAGAATCAGGCAGCCGTTGCTGGTTATCGGTTATCGGAAAGTTGACTCATAGTGGGGGCAAAGACCCCTGAGTTGCATAACTCATTCCTGAGCCACTGACAACTGGACAACTGTCAACGAGCGGCTGATAGCGAATTGCTGACCGCTTACAATCACTTCTCAGAGTAGGAGATTTAGTTTCCCCTTTCTGAAATCAAGTAACAATCTGTAATATTTAACAACTCTTCATATTTAGCCTTCCCCCCGCCAAAACGCCAGCGGATCGAGGGTGGATTGACAGAAAGGCCAGTAACGCAATTGGTCGGCATTTGCTCCGGCGGGAGGTTCTAAACCCAGCCCTAAGCAGAGATGGTGGAGGACGTTGACAAACTGCTGATGATGCCCAAAGTCGCCACTATAGGCATGGGCATACTCATGGGCAACAATACTTAGCCAGTCCTGCGGCAGAATGCGACCGACATCGATCAGAATCGCGATCGGACGGCTCAGGACATTGCAAAGACCATCAATGCCAAAGGTAGGGGCGATCGGCACCGCAAAAATGGCGATCGGCGGGCGATCGCTGGGATGAAAGCAGGCATGGCAAGCCTCCAGGCACTGCTGAAGCTCCGTGTTGACAGCCTCAATCTGCTGCCCAATCCAGGTGCAAATGGTGACGCGATCGCGCAGATTTTGCATCACGTCCACCATCCCCGGTTCCAAAACCAATGACTGCACCTGTTCTAGATAATTCACTCCTCGCTGGTAGGCGGCGGCATCGGTCAAGGGATAGTTCATTACCAGCCAAAGACAGGTTGCAGCATGGTTGTGGGTTGGGCAGTGGTGTCGCCCGTTGGCGTAGCTGCCTCTTCAATCCGGCTTTCGGTACAGAAGGAAGCAGTGCTAAAGCCCCCAAAGCGTTTCACGGTGCTGGTACGCATGCGTAAGTTGGGCCCGGCAAACCAGAACCGCTCGATCGAACTCATGGTTTCGTATTCCGTGGTCAGCACTAAGCCACCATCCTCATCCATGTGGAACCGTCCCACGACGGGCATAATTTCGGCGTAGCCCCGTTCTCGTAACAATCTGCCCTGTCTGGGATTGCCCTCATCGGGGACGATCGCAAACACGGTTTTGCCTTCATGGTTTTCCTCGCCTTCGCGGTCCCATGCCATGGAGCCAGCCCACCGTACCCGCGACCCGCCGACGGCCAAACTGGGGTCAACTTCGTGCAACTGGCACAGTTCGATAATATCTGGGTGATCCGCCTCTAGCGATTCCACCACAATTTCTGAGTCACCGACTTCCGATCGCCGGAAGGCTAAGTGCTGCGTCGTCCGTTGCGATCGCCATCTGCCAGCACTTTGTCGAAAAAACTCTACTGCGTCCATTGCGTTTATTGATCGTTCATTGCTCAACGTCTTTGATCATAGAACCTGGCTTTCCGGTTTCTGGTCGCAATAAAAAACCTCAGTCGATCTGACTGAGGTGCTCCATTCTCACTAGAGAGTCTCATTCTTCTGAAAACGTTGTCTGATGCTGGCTGGAGGATTACTGGCGGTCTCTTAGCTAACGGCTAAGGCAGTTAACACAATCAAGGCAACGAAGAGAGATGCCACTGCGCCCTGGAGCTTGTAGCGGTTTTGCTCCGTTTCGGTGGGGTACTCAGCGTAGTACATCGCAGGCTCGATCGCGTAGTTGTTCAAAATACCTTCTGAAGTGGTGGTGTACATAGGATTTCCTCTGGTTAATTACTGTAAATGTGGCTGGTGGACTGGAAGATTATTGGTTGAAATTAGCTAACGGCTAAGGCGGTCAACACAATCAAGGCGACGAAGAGAGAGGCTACTGCACCCTGGAGCTTGTAGCGGTTTTGCTCCGTTTCGGTGGGGTACTCAGCGTAGTACATCGCAGGCTCGATGGCGTAGTTATTCAAAATGCCTTCTGAAGTGGTGGTGTACATGGTGGTGACCTCTGGGGGAATGTGTCTCTTGCCTTATGTAAATTAATGTAACAGCAAATGTAACAATTTGCAACAAACCTTGACTTTTTTATGATTAGTTCTCCTTATTTGCGAGTTCAAAAAATTAGGGACGCGGTCAACGTCCCTGTAAAGTGCCAGATTGTCTGGATTTCAGCTAACCAGGAGTTTTTTGCTCCACCCCAAAGCCAACCAGCAAGACCTGTTCTAAGGGTTCACCTTCCCCTGGACGGCGATAGTTGACAATCTTGCGAATCCGCAGGTTGGGGTTGACCAGCGTAATCGAGTCTACGGACACCACCCGGCTGTAATAGGTAGTCATCAGCAGTTCGCGATTCTCGGCATGGAACTGAAACCTGGACACGATCGGCTTGGCTTCTTCATAGGCACGATCGCGCAGGTAATCTCCCGTCAGAATCGAGGAGCCAGATGGTTCATAGACAAACATCAGGTTCAGGGCTTGCGACACCCGTTCCCCTTTCTCAGACACCGTATCAAACGCCAGATGGAAGCCCGGAAATTGCGCAACATCCGGACGATCGGCGTATTGGTTATCGCTTAACACTTGGGTTTTGCGATCGGGGGTTAATGGCTGGATGACGAATTCGGTATGCGATCGCTCAACTTCCTGCTGTGGCAAGTAGTGGTAGGTGCGCTCGGTTGCCCAGTGACCCACACAATGCTCAAAAAACTGCTGAAACTGCTGTACGGCATCCATAGCTTGCTTCCGCCACCAATAAAGGGATTAGTAGCCAGGATAAAGGATGATTTTGGTGCTCTATGCTGCCTGTTCACCTTCAACCAGGGGTAGATGCTGGCTCAGGGTTGCCACGCCACCCTAATGGTTAGAGCACGTTTCGTTAACATTCCCCCTGAAATATCCCTATGACACCCCCCGAGAACACCACCCCAAGAAACCAGGTCGATCCCCCTACCTCCCGCCCACCGGAAGGCATGGACATGAATGTGAAGCCCTCCACCATGTACATCGTGGGCATTTCTGCTTGCATTCTGTTTATCTTGATTGCCGCCTATAGCGCGTATCACGGCATCACCAGCTAGCGATCGCTCCCCTGTCCCAATCATTACCGCAAAGAACCTGCCGGAGTAGGAAATTCACACCTCGTTCGGCAGGTTTTTGCCTGAGCACAACGGCTAGCGAAAATCCTCCTGCGGATACTGACTCCTGGATTTTGGGCACTCTATAGTGCAGATAAGCGAGGAATTCTGAGGATTTTGAGGTTAAAGCTATCAAGA
>NZ_JBLZFZ010000095.1:0-17516 GCF_050753385.1 Pantanalinema rosaneae CENA516 | reverse complement strand
AGATGTGTATAAGAGACAGCTCTACTCCTATGGTTCTCCGCCTCCTCTTCGCTCCCATCACCGGACTTACCTGGATTGCTGAACAGATTCAAGAACGGGCAGACACCGAGCTCGATGATAAAGAAAATCTACATAAGCGACTCCTGACCCTCCAGCTTGCCTTTGATATGGGCGAGATCTTAGAGGAGGACTTTGAGGAACAGGAAGAAGAATTACTGCTGGCGATTCAGGCGCTAGAAGATGAACAACGCCGCTTAGCCGCAGAAGGATCAGATAACGAGTAACGGAGAGGGAGGGATTCGAACCCTCGTTAGGTTTGACCCTAAAACAGATTTCGAGTCTGCCGCATTCAACCGCTCTGCCACCTCTCCAGAGGTGAGGATTCCTGATGAATCCAACGATCGTCAGACGAAAAATTACATCTGACCATTAGTGACAATAACTCATTTTAGGAGGTCTTGTCACTAGCCTCCAACTTCGTGACAAATCCTTCACCCGGAGTCCACTGAATGGCTCCATCCTGTCCTGTCCAGTAAAGCTGAGTCCCCACCTGACGAAATTGGTTCGCGGTATCGGCATCTATTTTGGTGGCTGAGGCGATCGCAACCTCTGGCTTCAGCGCGGCGATCAACTCCGGATGTAGAGGCTTACCAGACCACCAAAGCACTTGAGGATGCACTGGATGGCTGGATAACAAAGTTTTTTGGGTCGTTGTGGTTGGGGAACCGAGCCAAAGCCAGGTTTGATCATGCAGGGTGAACTGAGCGATCGCGGGATCGGTTGGTAAGGGCTGGATCTGGGCAGATCCGAGTCGGATTGTTTGGTTGGGGAACAGGTGGATGGGTTTGGCTAGCGGGTTGTTGGTAGTAGCAGGAATACCTGGAGTGTCAGGTTGAGCGCCACTGAAGGTATATATCTGCTGAACCGGGATGGCTTTTAGCAGTCCAGTCCAGCCAGGTTGTTGAGCGATCGGAGTTGTCGCGATCGCCCAATCCAGGTGGTTGACTCCCTGTTGGCTGAGGAATGGCAGGACAGAAAAATTCACAGTCGCAGTATCACCCCCGTTAATCAGCGTCGTGTGTTTGCCATCCTGAATCACCATCACCGGCTGACGAGTTGTAGCCAGGATCGTGACTCGGAGTAATCCGGCTTTAGCTTGCCACATGGGCACGAACAGAACAATCACACCGAGGGAGAAAGCTAACCAGCCACGTCGCCGCCACCAGGGAGAGAACCAGGTGAGGGCTAGGAGGCTATATAGGACGATCGCGCTGATAGCCGAAATTGTGCCGATCGCATAGGCACTGCCGGGTAACTCGGCAAAAAAGCGGGTGATCAGGAGCAATAACTGGACAGGAAATTGTAAAATCCAGGCGAAAGCACTCCCCGCCGGAAACCAGATCAGGGCAGCGAGAGCGCTGATAATGCCACCAATCCCCAGAATGGAGATTAATGGTGCAGTGATGATGTTGACGACAATGCTGTAGGTACTGAGGACACTGAAGGTTTGCAATTGAACTGGCAGCGTCCAGAGGGTGGCAGCAAGGGGAATGGCAATTAGGGAGGCGATCGTCGGGGGGAGCCAATCCAGCCATTGCATTAACGGTGGGACGGAGACTAACAGACCGATCGTGGCTAGAAAACTAAATTGGAAGCTGAGATCGTAAATCCAGATTGGCGACCACAGTAATAGGAGGGTAGCGACAACCAGCATCAAGCTCAATGGTTTGACGCGGCGATCCACTAATAGGGCGATCAGTCCACCGAAGCCCATCAGTGCCGCGCGGAGAATTGCCGGTTCGGCTCCCGCCAGTCCGATGAATCCCAGTAGAGCGATCGTGCCAACTGCAAACTGTGCCCGTTTCGGTAAGCGGCGGCTGAGCGTCAGAACAACTCCCAGAATTAGAGAAACTTGAGTGCCAGAAGCCGCTAAGGCGTGAGCCAGACCAACGCGGGTAAATTGATCCTTGATATCAAAGGGTAAATCGACGATCTGTTTGCCAAGTGCGATCGAGGCAATCAATTGTCCAATCGGGCTACCGGCACCTGCCACCTGCGATCGGGCAATCCGCTGTTGAATCAGCCACCAATCCCAACGGGTCGGCTGGGGCGGAAGGTCTACCTGTTGCCCCCGTAATCCGGCAAAACAGCCTTGCTGCGCCAGATATTTCTGAAAATCAAACCCACCAAAATTTGTTGCGGGTTGGGGTTTGTAGAGTGATCCAGTGACGGCGATCGTTTGACCAGGGTGTAATCCGGTAGCTTGCAGTAATGGCAGGGTGACATAGAGTTTACCCGTAACTGCCGCTTGATGATGCCCTGGGGCTGGTTGACCTTTGAGGACGGCTAATTGCTGCACCTCTAGCCAAACCTGCATTTTTTGGCTACGGGTCAGATGGGGTGTTTCCAAAATTTGCCCCTGAACTTTGACTTTCAAGGCTGGGGTTGCCGATGCTGTGGTGGGAAGGATCCGGCTAATGTCGGTGACGGCAGGATGGGGCGTTCTGACGTGCAAGTAGAGGGTTGCCAGCAGTGCGATCGTGCCTGCCATTAGCCAAATTCTGGGTTTAGGGGCGGTGCGCCAAATGCGACGGATACCCCAGGCAGCCATGATTCCCAGTCCCAGGACAATCACTCCTCCGGCAGGAATGGCGGCGACCAGCAAACCAACAATGTAAGCCAAACATAGAATGATTGTAGTGACGGAACCCATCATGCACCCCGATCGCCATCAAAAAAGCCCCAAGTTAACCTTGAGGCTATGGTAAGAGTGCCCATTCGGTTCACTCAGAAGGACAATCGGTGAGAAAATTCTCTAAATAGAGAGTCCTAGCTTGATGCCGAGGACAGCGTGAACGAGCAGGAGGGCAAAAATGACTGTACCCAGATAGGCGTGTGCCATGCGTAGACCCGATTTGTTTCCCCAAAACCCTGCCAGAGAGAGGGCGCTGTTGGTCGCGAGTAACCCTAACACGATCGTTCCGGTGACAAAGTGCGGGCTTTCCAGAATTGGTTGCCGCTGCATGACTAAGGACAATACTCCCCCGGTATAGCCCAAGGCGAGAAACAAAAACATGAGTGGCGCAAAGGTGCGGTGGGCGGTGCGACTCTTGGTAGCGGCTTCTTTGTCTGTGTCTTGAGCTAGTCGTCCGTTCCAGCCGGTGTAGACCACATAGCTGCCAACGACTAACACCACAATGCCCATCATCACCGGATGTCCCCAATGGACGATCGGTTCTGGGAGATTTAAGGTACGAAACCAGGCGGCAAGAGGTTCTAACAGATCACTTAAGTTACTCATACGGATCAGTGTGTGCTCGAAAAGGATGGGGATGGATCAAACTCCTGTTTGATCTTAAAGATCTTTGGCGGTTTGTAATCGTTATCATTGCCACAATCTATTTGCTCGTGTCCGCCGCGATCGGGTATTCTCACGCTATCTGCCCGGTTCCGATCAATGAGATTTTGCTGTGCGTAGGTTCTTCAAGCGAGTCAAAAATACGATTAGCCAGGATGACGAATTTCTCCATGCTCTAGAGAAGGTAGAAGTTCTGGTGTCAAAGATCCTATCGATCGCCATGATTCTGGTGATTCTGGTAGCGGTCAGTGATTTGACCATTTTCCTGATCAAGGATTTTTTCTGGGCAGAGGTGGTATCACGGGACTTTGGTCGCTTTGGGACGAGCTTGTTTCAAATCTTCGGGTCGTTCCTGAATGTCTTAATTGCGTTGGAACTGCTAGAGAACATCACGGCGTACCTACGAAAGCATGTGGTGCAGGTCGAGTTGGTGATTGTGACATCGTTAATTGCCGTTGCCCGCAAAATCATCATTCTGGATCTAGAACGCAAAACTGCCTCAGATCTAGCGGCACTGGCATTTGCGATTCTGGCAATTTCGGCAAGCTACTGGTTGATTCGGCGAACCACCCGCAAAATAGATGGGCAGTGATGGATGGTGGTAAGATGACTCAGTTTTTCCAATTTGAAGCTGATTTTGTGGAATCACTGCGCTGTATTCCCATGCAGGTGCGCTACAAGCTGGATACCTGTGGGGTGAAGTTGAAGTTGGTGCAGTGGAATCAGTTTACCCAGGACGATCGCCGCGTACTGGTAGAACTGCCATCGGATACCGAAGCAGAAGTGCAGGCGTACCGAGAATTTTTGCACCGCTTGATTCAAGAACGGAGCGGGACAGAAGCCACCGATCTAGCGATCGATCCGGCTCCACCCTGGCTAGATGCTGTCACAGTGCCAGAGATGGTGCAGGAAAAAGCCCAGCAATTCCAGGTGACGCTGACGGCTGCACAATGGGCAAATTTAACGCCACTACAACGGTTTGCCTTAATCAAACTCAGTCGGTCTAGCCACGAAAATGCCAACTTTTTACCGGCTCTACAGGAATTTCACTTGGTTTCAGACTAGGTCGGGAGCGATCGTGAAGCGGTTAGCTGCCACGATGACACCAGGATTGTAATCAATCAATTAGGCATGTTTATTTCAGCTTTTGCTCGGCGGCGGCTAATAATACTTGGGCATCGGCATAGACCGTTGTCCCTGGTTTAACTCTCCGCAACACTGTTTTAATTTGTTCTAGTTCGCGAGTTGCCCAAGTCCGATCGATCGACGTAGCTCCGGCGGGAATACGGGCAAGAAACTCGTTCTTTAAGCCTTCGGCTTCCTCATAGGCTTTGACCGACTCCCGCTCCTCTTGCTGTCGTACTCGTGCCGTTTCCAAACTATCTTTATACTTGGCGAGTAACCGTTGAGCTTCGCTGTAGTCCGGATCTTCCACCTTAATATCATGCAGCCGATCGATCGCGTCCTGCCATTGCTGTTGAGTTTTCTCCCACTCCGCCACGGAATGGGCAGATCCCTGACTGGAAGCCTGGGCATACTTGGCAAACTCTTTTGCCGCCTGAATCAGATTGCCAGTCCGAGCATTCCCCACTGTGAAGCCAACGACCTGTTCAAAATCCCGTTCGTAGGCTGGCAGTTTAAGATCAGCCGTTCGACCTGCCAGAGTTGCCTGGGGAATGGTGTGTAAGGTGTCGATCGCCTGTTGCCATTGGGCGATCGCGGCTTGTTGCTCGGCGGAATTAGGTGACTCCTGATACTGCTGTTTGGCGTTGCCTAATGCTTGTTCGGCTTGTGTTAGTGCCGTTTGGGCATTGTCTTCCTGAAACAAGCGGGCATCCATGCGGGCGACTTCTTTCCGGGCTTGTTGAAATTCATCCAGGGTAAATCGCCAGTAACAATGAAACCAACGGCAATAAGCCGTGGGATAGTAGCCCAAAAACCAAACGGGTAAGGCATCCAGGCTGCTTTGTGCCTGCTTCACTTTGGTTCTGCCCAGACCCAAATCAGCAGGACTGGTAGCTTTGTTGACCAGTTGGTCGGCTTGTTCGGTTGCTGCGATCGCCTGACGGTAGTTGTGATCCATGCTGAGGAAACTGGGCAGTAACAGCATAGGCGCATGGCGGGCGACCGGATAGCGAATCATGGGATAGGGCAGATTCACGAACCAGATGCTACCCACAACAGCGGCGATCGAAATCGTCCCGAACTTCAGCCAACCCCAAATCGGTGATGGCGGTTGGTTGGCGGCGGCGGCTTGCTGCAATACCTTTTTACTGAAGTTGGGAAAGAGATCATTCATCAGTTCCCACAACTCCTCCTGAGTCGCCGGAGTGCCCGGTTGCGATCGCAGCCGTTCTAACCGCTTTAAGGCAATCTCCTGCTGCACCTGTCCGGCAATATCATTAGTCGCTAGCCGTTGAATTTCAGCGTTCAGGAGGTCAAAGGCACGTTGATTCAAACGAAACATGGAGGCTTCGGGAAGTAGAGGAATAGTTGCTTGTAGTGTTCCCCGATCGCCGATCGAGGTTAATACACCTGGGGCACGAAGAATTGCTCGTTGTGGGGCGGACGGACGTAAGTTTCCGAGGGTTTGCGGGGGGGCAAATCAAACGGTTCTGGGGTGGTGTCCTCGTAGGGAATTTTGCTGAGGATGTGATGAATACAATTCAGCCGCGATCGTTTCTTATCATCAGCTTCAACAGTGAACCAGGGTGCTTCCGGAATATTAGTGTGGGCAAACATCTCATCTTTGGCTTTGGAGTATTCTACCCAGCGATTGCGGGACTCTAAATCCATCGGGCTGAGTTTCCAGCGTTTGGTGGGATCGAGCATCCGGGCTTGAAATCGGCGTTCCTGTTCATCATCACTGACGGAAAACCAGTATTTCAGCAAGATAATACCTGACCTGACTAACATCCGTTCAAATTCTGGGCAGGATTGCAGAAATTCACGGTATTGTTCCTCAGTACAAAATTCCATCACCCGCTCTACCCCTGCCCGGTTATACCAGCTGCGATCGAACAAAACGATCTCTCCGGCTCCGGGTAAATGGGCAACGTAGCGTTGAAAGTACCACTGGGTTTTTTCATGATCCGAGGGAGTCCCCAGTGCCACAACCCGGCAGCCCCGAGGATTTAAGCATTCTACGATTCGCTTGATGGTGCTACCCTTCCCGGCAGCATCCCGTCCCTCAAAGATGATCACGACTCGTAGCCCGACATGCTTGACCCAATATTGCAGTTTGACTAACTCCATCTGCAACTTTGCCAGCTCTTTTTCGTAGGCAAATTTCTTCAGTTTGACGATCGACGTGTCTGGAGGACGATAGCCCTGACTCACAATTGGACTTGGCTCTGGAGTTTCAGTCAGCTTTTGTTTCTTCTTGCTCTTTTTTGATGCCACCGTGACAGCTTCTGGATCCTTACCACCGTTTCGTGCAGCCCGTTTCATACACAATTATCCCTATAGTTCTACTTGCCCATCGCCACTGAAGCCTGGATATTTTTCTTTGTCGAGAATAGCTTGGGGGTCTGCCGGGTCGGAGAAATTATAAGAAAGAACTAAGGAAGTGACCGATCGCGGATCGCTTTGCAGTCTCACCGGAATTTGCTATTCTCCAACTGAATTACCCGTCCTCTAGGGCTGAAGGCATGACACGACTGGCAGTATTTTTCGATCGCGATGGGGTGTTAAATCAAGAAGTTGGCTATATTCATCGTGTCGAGGATTTACACCTGATTCCAGGGGTGGCTGAAGCGGTGCGGCGGCTCAACGATCGCGGGGTTTTCTGCTGCCTGGTGTCGAATCAATCGGGACCGGCTCGGGGGTACTATCCTGCCAGCCATGTAGAGGCTCTGCACGATCGGCTCTGTCGATTATTACAAACCGAAGCGGGGGCGCATCTGGATGCCCTCTATTATTGTCCTTATCTCAGTGCGCCGGAGGGGGGGCAAGACCCGGAATATACCCGTTGGAGTACCTGGCGCAAACCGAATACCGGCATGTTAGTAGCCGCCGCCTGGGAGCATGATCTCGATCTGAGCCGCAGCTTTATGGTAGGGGATAAAGCGACGGATGTGGATATGGCTCACAATGCCGGATGTGTTGGGGTTTTGGTGCAAACTGGCTTTGGCGATCGGGTGCTAAGTGGTGACTACCAGCATCACACCCAGCCCGACTATATTGCTGCCGATTCCGCCGCCGCCGTCGATTGGATTTTGCAACAAATCACGGCTTAATCAGTTCAAATAAGCCATCATCCAGGTCATAGCCAAACATCTGAGTCATTGCCTTTAGGCGCGAATCACCGTCAATGCCTTGCTGATGCAACCAGTTCGCCAGGACAAAGATTTTGTGCATGACAAAGATTTCCAATGCCTCGGGATTGTACTGGATGCCGTTCTTAGGGTGGAATTGGTGCGGCACCAGCATGGCGGTATAGCGGGCCAGTTCGCCTGCCTTCCAGTCCAGTAAAAAGGGAAACCAGGGATACTGGGCATCTAACCGGACAAACCAGAGCCGAATTTCGGGAATTTCCGGTAATTCTCGCGGATCGTTGGGTTCGCGGGGGTAATCCACCTGAAATTGCACCTGTTGTTCATACTTGGCGATCGCGGTATCCGTCAACATCGGTTCAACCACCGTCAGAGCTGGGGTGAGATCCAACTGATTAATTTGGTCAGCCGTGAGGGTAATCGTAATCGTCATGCTGTATAGGGGAAAGGATGGTCTACTCCATCTTCCAGTGAATCGGGACGGATGCAACTCGCAACCTTGAATCCTCAGGATTGAGTCACCTATATCGATCGCCAATGTTGCCCTAAAACTCTAACTTTGGGTATAGATCATTGCCCTAGCGCTTGACTATAGTCGGAGCATTAGCAAGCTGGGATCGTCTGTCGATCGTGGAGGAAAGGTATGAGCCAAACTGAGTCCCATTCAGCCACCCCATTGCTACAATCGTTGCCCCGTACCTTAGCGGCTGCTATTAAAGATACGCTGCAACTTTACACTGACCAGCCCTCGACCCGACAACAGGAACAACTCCTGGCAACCCTGGCACAAATTTCTCCTGTGGGCATTTTCCGAGCCGATGCCGATGGGCGGGCAGTGTATGTCAACGATCGCTGGTGTGACATTACTGGCATGACACTGGAGCAAGCCCAGGAGAATTGGTCAGATGCTATTCATCCGGATGATCGGGAGCCAGTGATGGCAGCCTGGGCAGAATGTACCCAAACCCGCCAGCCCTTTCGAGTGGAATATCGGATTTGCCGCCGCACCGATGCTCAGGTTGTATGGGTGTTGGCGCAGGCTGAGGTGGAGGTGGATGAACAGGATCAACTGGTTGGCTATGTAGGGACACTGACGGATATCACCGATCGCAAGCAAGCCGAAATTGCCCTCCAGGAACGGGCAGAGGAATTGACCTATGTGAATGCCATGTTGGCACGCACGACCAGCCTGTTGAAAAAGCGCAATCAAGAACTGGATCAATTTGCCTATGTGGCATCCCATGATCTAAAGGCACCATTACGCGCGATCGCCAACCTGTCGGAATGGTTAGAAGAGGATCTGAATGATCTGCTACCAGCGGAAAACCGGCAGCAAATGCGCTTACTACGCGGACGAGTGCATCGGATGGAAGCATTGATTAACGGGTTATTGGAATACTCACGGATTGGTCGAATTGAAGCGGCGATCGAACCCGTGAATGTCAACACGGTATTAATGGAGGTGATTGATTCCCTGGCATTGCCACCCAGTTTTACGGTGGTCGTGGGCGAAAATATGCCAACCTTATCAACCAAACGCCTATTACTGGGGCAGGTATTTGCCAATCTCATTAGCAACGCGGTGAAGCACCATCCCCGTGATGATGGGCGAGTGACCATTTCAGTGCAGGAGCGCGGAGGAGAGTATGAATTTGCTGTCTCCGATGATGGCAATGGCATTGCGCCGGAGTACCACGACAAAATTTTTACGATCTTTCAAACGCTGGAAGCCCGTGATACTAAGGAAAGTACCGGGATTGGACTGTCGATCGTCAAGAAGATTATTGAAACAGAAGGCGGCAGTATTAGCGTGGACTCTCAGCCAGGAGCGGGGGCAACCTTTCGGTTTACCTGGCATAAATGACTGCGATCGCCAAAATTATGACTCTTGGACGAGGTGGAGGCAGCAGGCTTCTATTTACCATTTTTAATAAATATCACTATTACAAAATTTCCTCTCTGGAAAAACTGACGAATTGATTTTCTATATCGCCGTAATTTACTGAGGTGCAAGATCCAACAATGGAAAAGCCCGTGATTAATATTCTCTTAGTAGAAGATGACGCAGTGGACGTGATGAACGTGCAACGCGCCTTTCGGAAAAATCACATTGCCAATCCGTTGTATATTGCCCAAAACGGTGTGGAGGCGTTGGCAATGCTACGGGGTAAGGATGGGCAACCTCCGGCAGTGCCCAACGATCGCCGCCTGATTTTGTTAGACCTGAATATGCCTCGAATGGGAGGAATTGAGTTTTTGCGAGAACTGCGATCGGATCCAGACTTGCAATCAACTCCAGTGGTTGTCCTGACTACGTCTAATCAGGATCAAGATCGGGTAGAAGCGTATCACCTGAACGTCGCCGGATATTTGTTGAAGCCAGTCACATTTCAAAACTTTGCTGAAGTGATGGCAACGCTGAATAAGTACTGGGCATTATGCGAGATGATATGACTGACTTACACAGCAAGACTCCCCTGTTGATTGCACTGTTTCTGGATGATGGCTCCTCAACCATTAACGACCTATGGAACCGATGTTAAAAATCTTAGTGGTCGATGATGATGAAGTTGATCGGATGGCAGTCCGGCGGGCTTTGAAGTCGGCAGGGGTGTTTATGGAATGGTTTGAGGTAGAGAATTGTGCCGCCGCGATCGCAATTACCCAAACCACCCATTTTGATTTCATCTTTTTGGATTACTGCTTACCGGATAGCGACGGGCTGAGCTTGGTGCGAGAACTGCGGCAACGGGGGGTGCGTGTGCCCTTAGTGGTGCTGACGGGGCAAGGCGATGAGGAGATTGCCGTTGAACTGATGAAGGCAGGGGCTTCGGACTACCTGGCAAAATCCAAAGTTACCTCAGAAACCTTAGTCCGCATCCTGCGAAATGCGATGCGGGTCTACCGGGCGGAAGTGCAGGTGTCGCTGGCAAATCAGCAGTTACGCGAAAGTAACGATCTGTTACGCCGAAAAAATCAAGAGCTAGAACACCAGCGCCAACAGATTCAACTGCAAAATCTCAAGTTGTTGGAAGCATCGCGGATGAAGTCGCAGTTCTTAGCCACTATGTCCCATGAACTGCGTACTCCTCTGAATGCCATTATTGGCTTCTCCCAAATGTTGCTCCGTCCCAGTAAAGGGCAATTGAACCCGCAGCAACTGGATATGCTCCAGCGCATCCTCAATAATGGTAAAAACCTGCTGGAGTTACTGAATGACATTCTTGACCTGTCTAAAATTGAGGTGGGTCGGCTAGAACTGGTGCCTGATACCTTTAATCTGGAAACCGAACTGCGAGCGACGATCGAAGGGCTGCGATCGCTGGCAGAGCAAAAAGGCTTATTTCTCGAATTACAGACAACCCTACAAAATCCCCAAATTACCAGCGATCGCCAACGCTTGCGGCAAATTTTGGTCAATCTATTGTCGAATGCGCTCAAATTTACAGAAGCGGGGGGGGTGTGGGTGGAGGTGAGTGAACCGGAACCCGAGCATCTGGCGATCTCCGTCCATGACACGGGCATTGGCATTGATGAAGCCCATTTAGAGCATATTTTTGAGGCATTTCGGCAGGTGGATCAAAGTATTACCCGTCGCTACACGGGGACTGGCTTAGGGTTAGCAATTACCTATTCCCTCGTCCAAATGCTGAATGGTTCCATCATTGTGGAAAGCCAGTTAGGGAAAGGCTCGGTATTTCGGATCGAATTACCCCGCACGTTATCTAGTCAGGTGCTCAATCACACGATTCAAGAGTTGACCTATCCCCCGGCACGATCGCCTAAAGCCCTCGATCGCATGAATCTTGTCAGAGGGCATGATTAATCGGAGAAGATTAAATTTTCCTAAAACTAGGCTCGTGGGCTCTCTAACTCTTACTTAAGAAAGACCTGTCTTCCTTTTTAAAATCTTAAGATGGAAGGATAGAGGTTGAACTCTTGGCAACGGTAGGATCGGTTTCGCAAACAATTTCTTGTTTCAGGGCTAAGTAGTGTCAAGCTTGAGACTATGACATTAGCGCGTGGAACTTTTACTACACTCTGTTTCAGTTTGTGGTTGCCACTCCATATTTGTGATGCGGTCTAGTTTACCTTACTTAATTCATGTCATTTAATAAGAACGGCTCTAGGACTGACCAAATTCTGGTCGTTGATGATATTCCCGATAATCTCTTTTTAATCAAAACCATTCTGGAAGATGAAGGGTATGAGATCACGCTGGTGGAAAACGGCATGGATGCCCTCAAGGCTGTGCAACAGTCTCCACCGGATCTCGTGCTGCTGGATGTGATGATGCCCGATCTGGATGGGTATGAGGTTACCCGTCGGATCCGGAATAACGCCCAATTGCCCTATATCCCCATCCTATTAATCTCTGCTCACGATAATTCCAGTGTGGTGATTGGTCTGGATGCTGGAGCAGATGATTTTATTCGCAAGCCGGTCGATGCCGATGAATTGTTAGCGCGGGTGCGATCGCTACTGCGCTTGAAACATAGTATTGACGAACGAGAACACATGTCCCGCCAACGGGAGGATTTTGTCTCGCGGCTAACCCATGATTTGCGTACTCCGCTGGTTGCTGCCGATCGCATCTATACGCTATTTCAGCAAGGGGCATTTGGTTCGGTGTCTCCAGATATGGCCACCACGATCGACAACCTGATCCGCAATAATCAAAACCTATTGCAGATGGTGAATACCCTGCTAGAGGTTTATCGCTATGAAGCAGGGCGGAAAAATTTGGTGCTGGCTCCGTGTGATCTCAAAGCCTTGATTGAGGATGTGGCGCAGGAACTCACGCCTCTGGCACAGGAAAAAGGCTTAACGCTGAAGATTAATGTTGACCAGTGTGATCCCAGTAAGAAAGATTTGGGGATTGTGAATGGTGATCGGCTGGAGTTACGCCGAGTGATCACAAATTTAGTGGCTAATGCGATCAAATTTACCGATCAAGGGGGCGTAGAGATTCATTTAACCGAAATGGAGAATGTCCTGCCTGCGGCTGATGGGAATGGGCATCGCCCTGCTGCCTGGCTGACGATCGATGTGATGGATACCGGTGCAGGGATTACGACGGAGGATCAAGCCGTGATTTTCGATCGCTTTCGCCAGGGACAACATAAGCGTTCGGGCAGTGGGTTGGGCTTGCATCTGTCGCGCCGAATTGTGGAAGCTCATGGTGGCAAGGTAGGGGTAACTTCTAGTTTGGGACAGGGCAGTGTGTTTACCATCCAGTTACCCAAATTAGCTTAAACAACAGCTTCCGGGCAGTTTTAATCGCAGCTATTCGGGATGGCGACGGACGATCGTTGAATCTCTTTACAAGAACTTTGGCATGATTTAAGTTGGGTGGGTGTTCTACCAGATGCCTGAGTTCCGTTTCAGTTATTGAGCTCGCCTGCTCCTTTTTAAATGCAGCGGTTCCCTGAAGATCGTTGTGGTATCGATCGTACTCCGCGCTTTTATAGAATTTTGTTCCTAGTCGGCTGATTATGTAGATTCAGCAAATCCCGTTTATGCAGATCTACTCTGATCGGCAATCTAAACTAGGATGGAAAGAATTTGGACGGGGCTTCTATCAGTTAGGTAATTCTCAATGAATGTAGTTTGGGATCGGTCTGTGAACAACCCCATCTCTCACGATTTACCTCAGAATGATGTGAATACCGTATCCTTTGCCCATAACCTGATTGCAGTGGGTGAAAACAAACGGAGTGGCTTAATCCTATGTAAGGAGCACTATGCCGAGTTTGCAGGCCCAGGGGCGGCGGTAGGTAGTCCGGCAGAGCAACACTATACCACTGTGATTGCGATCGGAGCTCCTGAAATTGTCGAAGTGACTACCCATGAGTTGCGGCAACGGGCATATAGTCGGCGGATTCAGTGGGTACGGTGGTTACACAAAATTGTTGATCATCCCGATCCGATCCAACGCATTGAAAAGCTGTTTGCTGGGTTCGATGCTTTTTTTGGTAATGAAGTGTTAGCGAATCTATCAGACGATATTCTGTCCCGGTTGGCAGGAGTGTTACCGCAAACCGTTGCTGCTCTCAGACAACAACATCCTCACTTAGCAATGCCTGATGTCACCGAAGGGCGGGTTGGGGAAGAGACGTTATGCATTCGGGTGATTGATCTTGATCCAGGTGGGTTGTCTCCTCGATTGGCAGAAATGCCAACGGCACCGATTTATCCTAACTTAATCAAAGCCCTGCAAAATCTACCCTGTTCGGCATAATGGCATGATGTACTCTTGCCTGATCAACCGATGACTCTGCAATATCCTCATCGTCAGCAGCAGCTAGAACAATTGGTGCAAAAGTTGGGTGTACCCAATGCAACGCTGATTCAGTGGCAACTCTTAGATCGGGCACTGACCCATTCCACGATCTCGGTGGATGCGAATTATGAACAACTGGAGTTTGTCGGTGATGCCGTCATCCGGTTGGCGACGGCTGAATTTTTATGGGAGACGTTTCCCGAACTGCCGGTAGGCGAGTTTGCGGCAATTCGATCGGTGTTAGTCAGCGATCGCATCCTGGCACAGATTGCAGCGAGCTATCACCTCGATCGCTATCTCTTAGCCTCTAATAGTGCGCTGAACGATAAATTAGGTCAGGAATCACGCTTAGCCCAGGCATTTGAGGCGGTGTTGGCGGCGCTTTACTTAAGTACGCATACGCTGGCATTAGTCCGACCCTGGTTAGATACTCATTTACACCGATTAGTGGTGGAAATTCGGACTGATCCGGCTCGCCAAAACTATAAAGCGGCGTTGCAAGAGTGGACGCAAGCCCATTACAAAGTGCTGCCAGAATATCGGGTGCAGGAAACGGCAGCGGTTGCCAGTTCCGAGCGGTTTATGGCGGAGGTATGGTTACACGGCAATTGTTTAGGGCAGGGCTGGGGACGATCAATTAAAGCGGCGGAACAAGCGGCGGCTCAGGTAGCCTTTCTAGCGATGCGGAATCCGTCGTCAACTACACCTGACTATTAGCGATCGTTGTCGTAGGGCAACCAGATGCGAAAAATGCTCCCGGCACCAGGGGTAGATTGAAACGATAGGGTGCCTCCGTGTAACTCCACTAGCCGTTTGGTTAACGCTAAACCCAGTCCTGTGCCTTCATGCTTGCGAGTCAGGGAGGAATCCACCTGCGAGAAGGGGCGGAAGAGAAGATTCCAGCGTTCTTTCGGAATGCCAATGCCCGAGTCTTTGACTTCCAGGCATAGATAGGGCGTATCGGGATTAATCGGGCTATGATCCGGGCGATTGTCCTGCATCAGGTGTTGCCCGTAACGAATTTGACTACTGAGCTTGACATGCCCCCCTTCCGGGGTAAATTTCACGGCATTAGAGAGGAGATTGATCACCATCTGGCGCACTCGGCGTTCATCTAGCGGTACTTCTCCAATTGATTCGTCTACGTCCAGGGCAAGGGTTAACCGCTTTTTTTCGGCTCCGGGCTGAATCATACGCAGGCACTGGTGACAGAGAGCCTGAATCTCTACAGGTTGTAGGTTTAACTCAACTTTACCCGCTTCAATTTTGGAAATATCCAGCAGATCATTAATGATCTTCAATAGGTGGATCGCGGCATCATCTGCCTGTTGCAAAAACTCTAGTTCCTCGGCACGGGTATCGCAGCAGTTATCTCGAACCAGCCGCACACAGCCAATAATGGCATTTAACGGAGTGCGGAGTTCATGGGAGGTGGTGGCTAAAAAGTCACTTTTTAGTTCACTGGCAATCTGCGCCTCCTGCCAGGCGGCTTCCAGTTCTTCCGCCCGTTCTTCTAGGCGTTCCACCATACTATCCAGGGCGGCGGCGAGATGATTTAGTTCTTGAATGTGAAAATCTTTAGGCGATCGCTCGGGATCGGAATGGCTATGAATCTGGAGGGCATACTGGCTCAGTTGTTCGATCGGGCGGGCTAAGTCTCGGGCGATGTAGTAGGTGGCTAATAACAGGGCGATAATTAACCCGATCGTCAAAACCATCAAGGTTTGCTGAATGCCTTCCAGCCCATACAGGGCATTGTGGGCGGGAGCCACTGCCAGAACTGTCCAGGTTTGAGTTTGATTCCCACCGATCGGGATAGTAATGCGATTGAAACTGACTAGCCAATCTTTACCATCGGCTTTAAACCACAGTAACGATTGGGGATTGGGCTGTTCGGTGCTGGAGTCTTTAAACACTCCCTGCCAGATCAGGGGAGTGAGTGCCTGCTGAATATTTTGTCCGATACGATCGCGGTTGGGATGCAGCAGTATCCTGCCATCTTGTTCCACCAGGATGGTATAGCCTGCTAAGGATCCCCGTTGGACTGCTTCCTGGCGATAGAGCGAGGCTTGTACGCTCAAAAGATAGCGAGGTTGTCCCTGGCGGTTGTAGACCGGGGTACTTAGGACTAGATTTAACTGGGATTGGGCAGGGCGTGGTTGGCTTAAGTGAGTAGGTTCGGTGGGGGTTAACTGCACCTGCGATCGCAGGTCTTGACCGGACGACGGTAGGAATGCTGTAGCCGCTTGCCAGTTGGCATCGATCGGCTGATTGCCACAGGTGCTACCCTCTACCCGTTGCGTTTCTAAGTTGAATAGTTGAATACATTGAATATCCTGAGTTAACCAGGAGCGCATTTGTTGCACAAAAGTAGATGCTGCCTGAGGTTGCTCCATTTGCATGGCAAAGCCGACGCTGGCAGTGGTGACATTCGATCGCAGCGCCTCAATGCGATCGCGAATATTCTCGCCTTTGCGCTGGGCACTTTCGGTCAGATTTTGTTGGGCTGTTTGCAAAAAACCTTCTCGGGCTTTGCGGTACGTGACGTACTCGCCCAGTAACAAGACAGGAATACTGAGCAACAAAATTTTGGAGAGCAGAATGCGACGAAAGGAAGACTGACCCAATTTCGGCATAGAACATGTCTCGCAGACAACTCTTCAAGCGATTGGCAGCGCTAGTGTAAACAGGTGGGAGCAGTTCCCAATGAACCTCGCTCACGTTCAATAGCAGACGGCGGGAGGACATTGATCAATTCGTCAGCCACCGATTACTGTTTTTCCAGTTGAATCAGGTCAGAGGGTTCTGAGCTAAATCTAATGACAATTATTACAAGGATCACTCCGGTTGGGGATAGCCTGGTCGATCGCCCAAAAACGATCGTGGTTTTAGCTACAAGTCTAGATGGTAAAATTACCGATTTCCAGCATACGGCTGCCCGGTTTAGTTCTGCGGCTGACAAAGCTCATCTGGAACAGCAAATTGCCCAAGTGGACGGGGTAATATTTGGGGCGGCAACCCTGCGGGCGTATGGCACAACCCTGCCAATTACCCATCCGGCACTCCTGGCAGCCCGACAACAAGCCGGAAAACCGCCGCAACCGGTACATATCGTTTGTTCGCGATCGGCAGTCTTCGATACCCAGTTGCCCTTTTTTCGGCAGGCTGTGCCCCGGTGGTTATTGACCTCGGCTGAAGCCGCCACCCATTGGCAACACTCGGAGCACTTCCAGCAAATCTGCGTTTTGGATCCACACGACTCCCCCGCGACAGACTGCGATTGGCGCAGCTTCTTCCACTACCTATCCACTCTGGGTTGGCAACGCCTAGCCGTTCTTGGGGGTGGGACGCTAGTCGCCTCGCTCCTCGCTGCCCAACTGCTGGATGAATTCTGGATTACCCTATGTCCGCTCCTCCTCGGCGGCAATACCACCCCGACCTTAGTGGCTGGCTCAGGCTTTCCCCAAGCGATCGCCCCCCGCCTGCAACTCCTCAGCGTCAACCCGATCGACCACGAAATTTTCCTCCACTACCGTGTCTCTCCTCCAACCTAATCCTTCCCACCTTCCCACCTCTCCACTCCTGTCTCTTATACACATCT